>JAZUQW010000320.1:0-15920 GCA_045605905.1 Eubacteriales bacterium | reverse complement strand
CCGTACCTCCTTTACGCCCATCTGCGGCGCTCGTATACCCTTACGGTAAAGAAAAGGAACACGGCGGCTATGGAAACATAGTATATTACGGAAGTTATATCAAGTATACCGTAGGTGAAGGGCTCATAGCGGGAAAGAATGGAAATAAAGTCCACCACGGATTTTATCCAAGGCACGGAAATATCCGAGAGGAAGCTTACCGCCAGCATAATAAAAATGGTGTCTATAGAGCCGATGGCAGAAACCAGCGCATCCTCGGTAAGGGAGGAGAAAAACATACCTATTGCCAAGAAAAGCGCGCCTATAAAGAACAGGCAGATAAGGTTTGAAACGATAAGCATACCGTTAACGTTGCCGTATTTGTTAAGCAAAGTAAAATTAAGGCTGTTGAAAAGCAACACTGCCGTAAACACGGTAAGGGCGGCAAGGTATTTGCCGATTATTATGCCGCTTATGGAAACAGGGCTTGTCATAAGCAACTGCTCGGACTTTGTCTTGCGCTCCTCTGACAAAGACTTCATGGTAAGCAAAGGCAAAAGGATTGCAAAAGCGTAAATCAAATACTTAAAATAGGTGCCAACACTGCTTGCCTCCTGCTTTTGCAGGGTACAAATACTGAAAAGCAAGCCGGATATTGCCAAAAAGTTAGCGGCAAACAAATAGCCGATGGGAGAGATAAAGTAAGCCTTTAGCTCTCGCTTGTATATAGCAAACATACTTTACCTCCTTTTGCCGCCTTGGCGTTTTTCTTTGTTGGAAACAAGCCTTACAAACACATCCTCAAGGCTCATATCCACACCCTCAAGCCCTATAAGCGCATAGCCCTTTGAAGAAAGCGCGTTAAACAGGGGTACGCGGGCGTCAACATTCTCGTCCGACTCTATAAGGTAGCTTACAGAGTTAGCGTCCTGCCTGCCGATAGCGTCGGCACTGCGGATGACGGGCATACCGCGGAGAAGCTTAAGCACATCCTGCTCCGGCCCGCAGATCTTCGCAATGTATCTTCTGGTGCCTTCCAACGCTTCGGTAAGAGTTTCTATACTTTCGTCGGCAACGATATTGCCCTCGTTTATAACAACAACTCTGCTGCAGACCTGCTGTACCTCCGGCAGAATATGGGTGGAGAGAATAATTGTATGCTCTTTACCCAACATCTTTACAAGATTGCGTATTTCTATTATCTGCTTGGGGTCAAGACCAACGGTAGGCTCGTCAAACACCAGCACCTTGGGGTTACCGATAAGTGCCTGCGCTATGCCCACACGCTGTTTATAGCCCTTGGAAAGGTTCTTTATAAGCCTGTTTTTAACGTGACTTATTCTAACCACGTCGCATATATCGCTTATATGCTGCTTGCGGGATATTTTACAGCCCTTAAGGTCATAAACAAAATTAAGATACTCGCCCACACGCATTTCGGGGTAAAGGGGCGGCAGCTCCGGCAGAAAGCCCACAAGCTTTTTTGCCTGTATGGGGTTTTCGAAAATACTTATACCGTCCACAAAAGCCTCACCCGCGGTGGCGGAAAGATAGCCCGTAAGTATGTTAAGCGCTGTGCTTTTGCCTGCGCCGTTGGGCCCCAAGAAGCCAAGTATTTCGCCCTGCTCTACGCTAAAGCTTATACCCTTAAGCGCATGGTTTTGACCGTAGTCTTTGTACACATTTTTAAATTCAATCATTATCCAAAGGCTCCCAAAAAAATATATTAAAAAGCATATTTTCTGCGGGGTGTACCCGCAGAAAATACAATAGTCATATTATTGCTGTTGTTTTTTTATCTCAATGCCCAAATCGTCAAGTAACGCTGCAGGCACCTCTGCGGGACAAGAGGTCATAAGCTCCGACGCGTTCTGAACCTTGGGGAACGCCACAACATCACGCAAGGTGTCACAGCCCAAAAGCTGCATAACCAATCTGTCAAGCCCCAACGCCATACCGCCGTGGGGAGGAGGACCAAAACGGAATGCATCCGTAAGGAAACCAAACTTTATCTTTGCTTCTTCCTCGGAAATGCCCAGCAAGCGGAAGATGGTTGTTTGAAGGTCGGGGTCGGTTATACGGATAGAGCCGCTGGCAAGCTCGATACCGTTAAGCACAAGGTCGTATGCCTTTGCGCGGACAGCCGCCTTGTCGGTCTCTAAATAAGGCAGGCACTCGTCAAGAGGCGCGGTAAAGGGATGGTGCATTGCCACAAAATCACCAAGCTCTGCATCAAACTCAAAGAAGGGGAACTCAACAACCCAAAGGGGTTTAAAGCCTTCCTTCTTAACGCCGCCGCGGTTAGCAGCCTCTATACGAAGCATACCCAAGATAGAAAGCAATCTGTTGGTATCGGTATCTGCCATAATAAGCAGAACGTCCCCTGTTTCGGCATTCATCTTTTGGTAGATGGCGTTCATCTCGTCCTCGGTCATAAACTTGGCAAAGGATGAGCCTATGCCCTGCTCGGTCATTCTTACCCAAGCAAGACCCTTGGCGCCGCAGCCCTTAACATACTCGGTAAGCTTGTCCACCTCTTTGCGGGTAAGCTTATCGGCAAGGCCCTTGGCATTAATGCCTCTTACACTGCCGCCGCCGTTGATGGCGCTTGCAAATACCACAAACTCACTGCTCTTAACAGCATCGGTGATATCGCATATCTCCATGCCGTATCTAAGGTCGGGCTTATCGGAACCGAAACGCTCCATAACCTCTTTGTAGGTATATCTGGGGATGGGTGTTTCCATATCCACACCCAAAAGCTCTTTAAACATGCGCGCCATAAAGCCTTCGCCTATGGCAAGCACGTCATCCACATCCACAAAAGACATTTCAAGGTCTATCTGTGTAAATTCGGGCTGACGGTCAGCACGCAGGTCTTCATCTCGGAAGCAACGGGCAAGCTGAAAATAGCGGTCAAAGCCCGAAACCATAAGCAACTGCTTGTAAAGCTGGGGCGACTGGGGAAGCGCGTAAAAAGAGCCCTTATGCACACGGCTGGGAACAAGGTAATCTCTTGCGCCTTCGGGGGTGGAGCGCACCAGCATGGGGGTTTCTATCTCTAAAAATCCGTTCTCGTCAAAATAATCTCTTACAACCTTTGCCGCCTTGTGACGGAAGATTATGTTCTTTGCCAAATCGGGGCGGCGAAGATCCAAATAGCGGTACTTAAGCCTTAACTCCTCACCCGCCTTGCTGTTTTCCACAATTTCAAAGGGAGGGGTTTCTGCGGCGGAAAGCACACGCAGCTCGGTTACAAAAATCTCGATATTACCTGTGGGCAGGTTGGGGTTTTTACTGCTGCGCTCTCTTACGGTGCCCACTGCGGCAAGCACGTACTCACTTCTTGCCCTGAACGCCTTTTCAAATACGGCGCGGTCGCTGCCCTCGTCAAAGGCAAGCTGAACTATACCGCTGCGGTCGCGCAGATCGATAAACACAAGACTGCCAAGGTCACGCTGACGCTGTACCCAACCCATAACGGTTACGGTTTTTCCTATATCACTTTCACGAAGCTCGCCACAATAGCAGCTGCGCTTCAGGTTACCCATAAGCTCTGCCATAAAACATTCTCCTCAATTAACGACCCATGCGGTCTTTTATTTCTTCTGCGGCAAGGGCGGTCTCTACGCTTTCGCCGTTTTTCATATTCTTAAGTGTCGCCTTGCCTGCGGCAAGCTCGTCATGGCCCAAAACTATATTGTAGCGGGCGCCTTTTTTGTCTGCATACTTCATCTGCGACTTTAGGGATTTACCGCAGATATCACACTCCGCCTTAACGCCCAAAGCCTTAAGCTCTCTGGCAAGCAGATAAGCCTTCTCCCCTGTTTCCGCAGAGGCAGAAGCTATAAATATATCGGGTGCGGAGGGGTCTGCGGGTATAACCCCATCCAGCTCCATAGCCGCAATAAGTCGGGTTATGCCCATACCGAAGCCCACGCCGGAAAGAGCGGGACCGCCAAGACTGTGTACAAGCCCGTCGTACCTGCCGCCGCCGCACACCGTGGATTGGGCGCCGATTTGGGAAACAAACTCAAACACCGTGCCTGTATAATAATCCAAACCTCTTACGATAAACGGGTCAACCTCAAAGGCAACACCTGCGCCCGTAAGGATAGACTTAAGCTCTTCAAAATGCCCGCGGCAATGGTCACAGAGGTAATCCACGGTCTTGGGTGCATCTGCGGCGATCGCCTTACACTCGGGACACTTGCAGTCAAGTATACGCAACGGATTAGTGTACAACCTGTTTTGGCAGGTATGACAAAGCCCGTCTTTTTTCGACTCAAAATACGCCTTAAGTGCCTCTCTGAAGTCGTAACGGCAGTGGAAACAGCCGATAGAGTTTAACTTAAGAACAACGCTTTTTACCCCCAAACGCTTAAAAACGTCTGAAGCAAGCAAAATCATTTCCGCGTCTGCCATGGGAGAATCGGAGCCGAAGGTTTCTGCACCGAACTGGAAGAACTCACGACTTCTGCCCGCCTGGGGCTTTTCATAACGGAAAAAGTTGCTTATATAGTACAGCTTTAAGGGCATTGCCTGCTTGCAAAGCCCGTTCTCTATAATACTGCGCACTACGCCCGCCGTACCCTCGGGGCGCAAGGACATACTTCTGCCGTCTTTATCGGTAAAAGTATACATCTCCTTTTGCACTATATCGGTAGTATCGCCAACACCGCGGTCAAACAGCTCGGTCACCTCAAAGGTGGGCATACGTATCTCACCAAAGCCGCCAAGCGCTGCGATGTCTCTGATATTGCTCTCTATATATTGCCAAACATAGCTTTTGTCGGGCAAAATATCCATTGTGCCCTTTGGTTTTTGTATATAATTCGCCAACGCATTAACCTTCTTTCTGTTCGTCGTTTTGCTTTACAAGCATACGCCAATCCAAATCGCCCCTGTCAAGAGCAAGAATAAGCGCCTCTGCAGTGGCAATATTGGTGGCAACGGGTATGTTCTGCTTGTCGCACATACGCACCAGGTTAAGCTGTGCGTTTGCATACTCGTTATCATCCGCAGTGTCACGGAAGTAAAGAAGCAAATCTATTTCATTGTAAGCAATACGAGAAGCTATCTGTTGAGTGCCCCCGTGAGAGCCGGACAAAAGTGTTTGTATATCCAACCCCGTAGCCTCTTTAAGATATTTGCCGGTAGTCCCGGTGGCGCAGAGGTTATGTCTACTTAAAATACCGCAGTATGCTATACAAAATTCTGTCATAAGTTCTTTTCTTTTATCGCTTGCTATAACTGCTATTTCCATTAAAACTACCTCCTGTCACAGTCTTTACAAGTATTTTTTCAACTTCTTTGGTTTGTAAACGTCTTTAAACAGCGCGACTCTGTCACCCACACAGCGCTTTGCGATATTAATACACGCCGCCTCGTAAGGGAAAAGCCTGCCGCCTTCCATATAGGGAATCTTACCCGCCTCTTGCCGCGGAGTAACGTTTTCGTCAAAGGGAATAACACCTATAAGCTGAATCTTTGCCCTGCCGATTATATCAAGCATAGAGGGCAACACGCCCTTTTTTGCCGCCGCCGCGCGGTAGCAGTTTACCACCATACGAATATTGGCAAAGCCCAAGGATGCAAGCATTGCCGCAGTTTTTTCCGCCGCGCGTATGGCCGTGCTTTGGTGCAGGCTGACCACTATGGCATCATCTGCCGCGCGGGCAAATGCGCGGTAGGTAGCACTGTCCTCGGCAGAGCTATCCACCACAATAAAATCGAACTGCGATTTAAGCTTGGCAAAAAAGGCACAGGTATCTTCGGGTGAAAGCTTGCCGTCAAAAAACGCAGGCGCCGGCAAAAAGTAAAGCTTACCCTGCTTTTCGTGCCTTACAATGGCGTTTTTGGCGATAACCTTACCCGTGATGGCATCGGCACCGTCAAAGAGTGCCGCGTTTTCCATACCCAAGACCAAGTCCATACAGCGGTTGCCGTAGTCCCCATCCACCACCAGAACATTTTTGCCCAGTGCGGCAAGGGCGGCCGATATATTGGCGGCTACCGTAGTTTTACCAACGCCGCCTTTAAAGGAAGTGACAAAAAGTATTCTGCCCAAAAGGTCATAACCTCCCCCTATTTCCCTAATTTGGTATATTACCATTAAAACGCCGATTTGTCAACAAAAAGCCTTATTTTTTGCCCAACATTTTTCGACAGTGAGAAAAAAATTAAAAATAGGGCTTGCAATGGAGAAAAATATGTGCTATAATCAGTCGTTAATAAATACTGCGGTCCTCTGCGGCTCGGCAAGAACGCGGTTTGAGAGGAGGAGCTTTTGATGGATATTTTAAAGGCTTTTACAAATGAGCAGCTTAAGAAAGAGCTTCCTAAATTCGAGATTGGTGATACCGTTAAGGTTCATCAGAGAATTGTGGAAGGTGCAAGAACAAGAACTCAGATTTTTGAGGGTACTGTTATTGCAAAGAGAAACAGCGGGGTTAGCGAAACCTTTACCGTACGCCGTGTTTCCTACGGTGTTGGTACCGAAAAGACTTTCCCCATCCACAGCCCCAACGTGCAGGACGTAACTGTTGTTCGTCGTGGTAAGGTTCGCCGTGCGAAGCTTTACTATCTCCGCGGTAGGGTTGGGAAATACGCTAAGGTCAAGGAAAAGATCTAAAGTATTATGCGAGGTACAAAGTGTCTGTTTTGCGCGGACACTTTTGTATTATCGCGCGTGCGCACCAACGTGCGTGTCGCGTCATTTTTTAGGAGCGATTGATAATGGCAGATATTTTGCGAACCGACAACGAAGATGTTGAGGAAGTTGACGAGGCGATAATCGCCGAAGAGATTGATGAGGTCTTGTCTGTGGAGGACGAGGAGAACAAAGCTCCCGATGAGGAGCACGAGTCTTTTGATGAGCCTGTAAAAAAGTCAAAAAAGAAAATTCAATCTTGGGTAGCTGATCTGTTTGACAGCTTTGAGACCTTTTGTCTTGCCCTTGTTTTGATGATGCTGGTGTTTGTGTTTGTGCTGCGTTTTGTTACGGTAGAGGGCTCCTCTATGATACACACGCTGGAGGATGAAGATAAGCTGGTAATATCCAACCTGTTTTACACGCCCGAGACGGGGGATATAGTGGTGTTGGATGCGGAAGGCACAAGTATACACGAGAAATATATTATTAAGCGCGTTATTGCCACAGGCGGGCAAAAAGTTAGTATTGACTACGAAACCTGGAAGGTAATTGTTGACGGCAAGACTATTAGCGAGCCTTATGTTAACAAGCCTGTGGGTAATAAGTTGCCGCCCATGAACCCCGTTACAAAAGGAGTTCTGCCCGGTGCATATGACCCGGAAGGGGAGAACGACGTTGAGTTTAAGGTGCCCGAAGGTATGCTGTTTGTGATGGGCGATAACCGCAACGGGTCTTCGGATAGCCGCGCAGTAGGCTTTTTTGAAGAAGAAAGGCTGCTGGGAAGGGTGCTTTTGAGAGTGTCGCCCTTTGAAAGCTTTGGTGTTGTGGAATGAGCGAGCCTATAGTATGGTATCCGGGGCATATGGCAGCGGCGAAGCGCGCCATAATCAACAGCATAGTTCCCGCAGATTTTGTGGTAGAGCTGCTTGATGCGCGTATTCCAATGTCCAGCCGCAACCCCGACCTTAAAGAGATATGCAAGGATAAGCCGCGGCTTACTCTGTTTACGAAAACCGCGCTGGCAGACCCTAACCGCACCGCTTTTTTTAAGAAGCAGATAGAGGCGGAGGGTGCCTTGGTAATAGCGGTTGACAGCAAAAGCGGTGCAGGATATAACGCCATTGCCCCCGCCATAAAGGAGCTTTGCAAGGATAAGCTTCAAAGGTATGCGGAAAAAGGCATGGCGGGCAGAAAAATAAGAGGCATGGTGCTTGGCATAACCAACGTAGGCAAAAGCACCTTTATAAACAGGTTTACGGGCACATCCAAGGCGAAGGCGGAGGACAGACCCGGTGTTACCCGCAGTACCCAGTGGATAAGCGCACCCGGCGGGATAGAGCTGCTTGACACCCCCGGCTTGCTTTGGCACAAGTTTGAGGACCAAAGCGTAGGTGAAAAGCTGGCGTTTACCGGTGCGATACGTGACGATATACTTGATATAACCGAGCTTGGAGCGAAGCTGGCGGTGTTGCTATTGGAAAAGTACCCGCAGCTTACGGAACAGCGCTATAAGGTTTCTGCCATAGAGGGAGAGCCCATGGAGGAGCTGTTGGAGCGAATGGCTAAAAAACGCGGGTTTTTGCAAAGAGGCGGGATAGCGGACACAGAAAGGTTTGCCGCCTGTTTGCTGGATGAATACAGAGCAGGAAAGATAGGCAGGATAACTTTGGACTGACGGACGAAGGAGGCTTACCGCGATGCTTAATTGGGATATTGAAAACGGCTATTTTGAGCAGGGCGCAGAAGTGCTTTGCGGTTGTGACGAGGCAGGCAGAGGTCCTTTGGCGGGGCCGGTGTTTGCGGCGGCTGTAATTCTGCCCCGCGGCATAGAGATAGAGGGGCTTAACGACAGCAAAAAGATTAGCGAAGCAAAGCGGAACGAGCTGTGCCGCAAGATAAAAGAGGTGGCGGTGGACTATGCCGTTGCCCATGCGGAGGTTTATGAGATAGAGGCAATAAACATACTTAACGCCTCTATGCTTGCCATGCGGCGCGCCATACAAAAGCTTAAATCCGTGCCGGACATTGCGCTGATAGACGGCAACGTGGCAAGAGATTTTCACATTAAAGCGGTGCCTGTAATAAAGGGGGACGGTAAAAGCCCCTCTATAGCGGCGGCATCCATATTGGCAAAGGTAGAGCGGGACAATTTCTGCACCGAGATGGATAAGTTTTATCCCGGCTACGGCTTTGCCAAGCACAAGGGCTACGCCACCAAGGCGCACAAGGCGGCAATACTAAAGCTTGGTCCCTGCCCTTTGCACAGGAAAAGCTTTTTAAGAAAGACCTTGGGGGACAGCATTGAACAACAAGACATTTGGCAGAATTGGTGAAGACGCCGCCATGGGGTATCTGAAGAAAAAGGGATACCGCATAGTTGGAATGAACTACAACACTCGCCACGGCGAGTTGGATATAATAGCCCTGCGGCGACGGGTGCTTGTGTTTGTAGAGGTTAAGACCAGAAAAAGCACCGCCTACGGATTGCCTGCAGGCAGAATAGACTACGCCAAGATCGGCAGAATGCGCCGCGCGGCAACGGAGTTTTGCCGTACTGACGGTATAGGGCGCAGGGTGCCTCTTTACCTTTGGAAGTTCAGGTATACAAAGAAATACAAAAAACGCCGATTTGACACCATAGAGATAATAGCAGACGAAAACGGTGTAAAGCGACTTACACATACAGAAAATGTTTTTTAAAGACGGAGAATGAAAGTTATGTTGTACAACAGCACAAGAGGAAACGAAAGCGGCCGCAGTGCGGCATATGTAATAAAAAACGGCATAGCCGCAGACGGCGGTCTTTTTGTACCCGAAAGCATACCCGCCCTTACGGCAGAGCTGCTTGAGGAGCTTAAAGGGATGAGCTATGCGGAAAGAGCCGCAAAGATACTTGGTATGTTCCTTACGGATTACACCGAGGAGGAGCTTACCGCGGCGGCAAACACCGCTTATTCTGCAGAGCGTTTCGGCGCGGTTACCACCCCCATTACCGTGGCAGAGGGTAACAGCGTGTTGGAGCTGTGGCACGGCCCCACCAGCGCCTTTAAGGATATGGCGCTTCAGATAATGCCCCATCTGCTTTCCCTCTCCCTGGGGAAATGCGGCGAGGAAAGGGATGCTTTGATACTTGTTGCCACCTCCGGCGATACAGGCAAGGCGGCACTTGCGGGCTATGCAGACGTACCCAGAGTGCGCATACAGGTATTTTATCCCAGCGAGGGCGTAAGCCCCGTACAGAAGCTTCAGATGGCTACCCAAGAGGGCGGTAACGTTTCCGTATGCGGCATAAAGGGCAATTTTGACGACGCACAATCCGCAGTTAAGCGCATATTTACAAGTAGTGCGGCGGCAGAAAAGATAAACGGCGAGGGGCTTTTCTTCTCCAGCGCAAACTCCATCAATTGGGGCAGACTTGCACCTCAAATAGTATACTACATCAGCGCTTATCTTGATATGGTTGCCGCAGGCACCGTGGCTATGAGTGAGGCTATAAACATTACCGTACCCACAGGCAATTTCGGCAATATTTTGGCGGCTTATATAGCCAAGGTTATGGGGCTGCCGGTTAAGACCATGGTTTGCGCCTCCAACAAAAACAACATCCTTACCGACTTCTTCACCACAGGTGTTTACGATAAACGCCGTCCTTTCTATACAACAAGCTCGCCTTCCATGGATATACTGATATCAAGCAACCTTGAAAGACTGCTTTATTTCACCTTGGGTGCGGAAAAATGTGCCGAGCTTATGAAGGCGTTGAACGAGGACGGTATCTACACCGTAGACGAAGCCACCAAGGCAAGCCTTGCCAAGGATTTTGCGGCGCTTTACGGCGATGAGAAAGCCACGGCAGAGACCATAGCCCGCTACTTTAAAGCAGGCTATCTGTGCGACCCCCATACAGCGGTTGCTCTTTACTGTGCGGATAAGTACAAGGCAGAAAGCGGAGACAATACACCTATGTTGGTTGCTTCTACCGCATCGCCCTATAAGTTCCCCCGTGCGGTGCTTAAGGCGCTGGGCGAGGAAAAGGGCGGCAGTGATTTTGACTGTCTTGACAACCTTGAGAAGATTAGCGGTACCCGCCCGCCCAAGGCCTTGGCAGAGCTTAAAGGCAAGCCCGTAAGATTTGAAGGCGTTACGGACAAGGCGGATATCGACGCTAAAGTCTACGCCTTTGCGGCAGAAAAGCTTTAATTACTGCTCTTTCTTGCGAAAGGTGGCGCAAACGGTTTCGGAACTGCAGCAGGCGTTGGAAGGACCAACAGCCACACTGCCCGCAAAGCATTGGCAGTCGCCGTTGTGATATTGACAGCTTTTAACGGCACAGATTATGCCCTTTATGGGCTTTTGGGCTTCTTTCTTTTCGTAAAGCATGGGTAGAAAGCTCCTTTCGTAGAAATTTACGTAATTATTATGGACTGATTTTTGAAAATTATCGGGGTGGAAAAATATGTATCTTGTTCCCTATTTGTTGATTGCCTTGGCATACGCGGGCTCGCTGGTGGTATGCTTGCGTTTTTGCGGCACCTATGGTTTTAAATCCCTTAAGGGAAAGATCGCAAGAGGGGTTACATCGCTTTTGCTGTTCTTTCTGCTGTACGTTATTTGGAAATACGTTACCATAGAAACCTTTGAGGCAAAAAAATGGAGCGATGAAAAGCTTGTGTTTTGGATTCGCGCCGTAAGTCTGCTGTTGTTTGCCGGCGCAAACATAGAGGTATGGCTGGGCATTAAGGTAAAGGAAAAGCAATAATGGCACTTTATGTTATAGCCGATCTGCATCTTTCCGAAAGCACCGATAAGCCCATGGATGTGTTTGGCAACGTATGGGCTAACCACAAGGAACGCTTGGAGGAAGCGTGGCGTGCCACCGTTACCGAAGAGGACACGGTGGTTATCCCCGGCGATATATCCTGGGGTATGCGCTTTGAAAATACAGAAAAGGACCTGTTGTTTATCCACAGCCTGCCGGGGCATAAGATAATCGGCAAGGGGAACCACGATTATTGGTGGGGCACCCTTAAAAAGCTTTACGAGTTTAGGGATAAGATAGGCGCCCACAGTATAGATTTTTTGTTCAACAATGCATATAAAGCGGGCAACAAGGTCATCTGCGGAACAAGGGGCTGGTTTCCCGACGGAAGCTATGGTCCCGACGACGAAAAAATTGTGTTGAGAGAAGCGGGCAGACTGCGCAAGTCTATTGAGGCAGGCACCGATTTGATGACCGAGGGTGACGAGCTTGTAGTGTTTTTACACTACCCCCCTGCCCTTGGCGGCGTGAGATGCGCCCCGCTTGCGGATATACTTTGGGAGTATGGCGTTAAGCGTTGTTACTATGGCCATTTGCACGGAGTAAACCCCGCAATAACAGAAAAAAGTTTAGGCAAAACCGACCTGTTTTTAATATCGGCAGACGCATTGGGCTTTAAGCCCTTGAAGATAGATTGATTTTAAGGAGTATTTATTTATGATAGACAAGAACCACAAGCAGTTTGGAAGAAAGATGGATTCTGCCGTTGTTCACGGCTACCAGGGCTGTGACCCTCTTACAGGCGCCATAAGCTATCCCATCTACCAAACTTCTACATACAAAAACCCCGGTCTTAACTCTAACATAAAGTTTAGCTATTCCCGCTGCGATAACCCCACCAGGGCAGAGCTGGAAAACACCGTGGCTTTGTTGGAGGATGGCGTTGCAGGCTTTGCCTTTGCCAGCGGCTTGGCTGCGGTAACGGCAGTGTTCTCTCTTTTAAAAAGCGGTGACCATGTGGTTGTTTCCGACGATATATACGGCGGCTCTTACCGTCAGATAGAGGAGCTGTGGAAGCATTTCGGTGTGGAGTTTACCAGTGTTGACGTAGGCGATATCAGCGCTATAAAGGCGGCAGTACAGCCCAACACTAAAATGGTATATCTCGAAAGCCCCACCAACCCCATGATGAAGGTTGCCGATATTGCGGCTATCTCTGAAATCAGCAAGGCGTGCGGCGCTTACCTTGTTGTGGATAACACCTTCCTTACTCCGTATTTTCAAAAGCCCATCCCCTTGGGTGCGGATATAGTAATCCACAGCGGCACCAAGTTTTTGGCAGGTCACCACGATACCACTGCAGGCTTTGTTGTGGTCAACAGCGAAGCGCTTGAGGCGCGCATTGGTCTTATTTTGCGCACGGAAGGCTCGGGGCTTGCTCCCTTTGACAGTTGGTTGCTTTTAAGAGGAATTAAGACCTTGGCTCTGCGCATGAAGAAGCATGAGGAAAACGCAATTAAGGTTGCAGACTTTCTTAAGGGTCACCCCGCAGTGGAGAAGGTTTATTTTGTGGGACTTGAGGACCATCCCTCTTATGGGGTTACAAAAAAGCAGACCACAGGCTTTGGCGGGATGATATCCTTTACAATAAAGGATGTAAACAAGGTTGAGCAGGTGCTTTGCGGCGGCGATATGATAATGTTTGCCGAAAGTCTTGGCGGCACCGCAACCCTTATAACCTATCCCCAGACCCAGACCCACGCCAGCATCCCCGCGGATATCCGCAACCGCATAGGTATAACAGACCGCCTTATACGCCTTTCCGTTGGCATTGAGGATGCAGAGGATATAATCGCAGACTTAAAGAAGATGCTTGGTTAAAACGGCGCGTTGCTGTAGGGGCGGGTGCTCCTGCAAACAGCTTTTATGAACATTCACCCCAAGAAATCTGACGATTTCTTGGGGACCCCGACAACAAAAAGCCTCCAAAAAATGGAGGCTTTTTATTGATTTATTCTGCTTTATATTGTATTATTTAATAGAAGCCAAAACTTCCTTGGTGTCCCTTGCAATAACCAACTCTTCGTTGGTGGGGATAACGAATACACGTACTGCGCTACCGTCAACAGAGATATCACAAGGAGCGGGAAGAGAGCGAACATTGTTGTTCTTATCGGGGTCAACCTTAATGCCCAGATAATCCATATCCTTAAGGGACTCAAAGCGAACATCCTGGTCGTTTTCGCCAATGCCTGCGGTGAACACAACAGCGTCAACACCGTTCATGGCGGCGGCGTATGCGCCCACAAACTTCTTAATTTCGTATACAAGTATCTCAAATGCAAGCTTTGCATCTTTGTTGCCTTCGGCTATAGCGGCGTGAACGTCGCGCAGATCGCTGGAAACGCCGGAAACGCCAAGCAGGCCGCATTTTTTGTTCATCCAATCACCGATCTTGTCAACGGGGATGTTTTCCTTTTCCATAACATAGGGAACAACGGCGGGGTCGATAGCGCCGCAACGGGAGCCCATTATGATACCGTCAAGGGGAGTAAAGCCCATGCTGGTATCCACAACCTTGCCGCCCTTAACTGCGCTTATGGAAGAGCCGTTACCCAAGTGGCAGGTAACTATTTTAGTTTCTTCCACAGGCTTGTTAAGCCACTTTGCACACTCCTGCGCCACATATCTGTGAGATGTACCGTGGGCGCCGTAACGCTTAATGTGGTGCTTTCTGGAAACATTAATATCTATGGGGAAGGTAGAAGCATACTCGGGGATGGTTGCGTGGAAAGAGGTATCGATAACCAAAACCATGGGGGTGTTGGGCATAACAGCCTTACAGCCCTCTATACCCTGAAGATGGGGAGGCGTGTGAAGGGGTGCAAGCACAACGCACTTCTTAAGGTCTTCAATAGCCTCGTCGGTAACAAGAGTGGGCTTGGTTATCCAAGGACCGCCCTGTACCACGCGGTGACCGATGGCAGATATATCGCTCATATCCTTAATAACGCCGTACTGCGCATCCAGCAGAGCATCTATCATGGCGCGCGTTGCCTCGTTATGGGTAGGCATAGCCACTTCTTTAGAGAACTTTTCGCCGCTTTGCAGATTAGTGTGGGTAATCTTACCGTCTATGCCGATACGCTCGCACAGACCTTTTGCAAGCACTTCTTCTTTAGTCATTTCAAAAAGCTGATACTTAAGGGAAGAGCTGCCTGCGTTAACAACCAATATAAACATAACATTTCTCCTTACAGAAAATTTATTCTAACATTACAATTATACTACCAAAAATCGCCGATTGCAAGAGGAAAAGGTGCATTTATATGGAAAAACAAAGAAAAACCGTTGCGGTTATATGTGAATACAACCCCTTTCATTACGGGCACAGGTATCAAATAGGCCGTCTTAAAGAAAACTACCACTGCGTAGTGGGTATAATGAGCGGCGCTTTTGTTCAGCGGGGGGATGTTGCCGTGGAGGACAAGTACCGCCGTGCCGCCGCCGCCCTTTGCGGCGGGATGGACCTGGTGGTGGAGCTTCCCTTCCCCTACTCTGTGTCCTCCGGCGGGGATTTTGCCGCGGCAGGGGTAAGGATAGCCGCCGCTCTGGGGGTGGACGCGTTAGCCTTTGGCTGCGAGGACCCGGAGGCTCCTTTGTTCTCGGTGGCACAGCTTATACAAAGCACCGATTTTGAGGCAGAGACCGCCGCGCTGATAAAGGAACAGCCAAGCCTTTCCTATCCACGGGCGCGCACTGCCCTTATAGAAAAGCATTTGGGGGCAGAGGCGGCAGGCGTTCTTAACAAGCCCAACAACATCTTGGCAGTGGAATATATGGCTTGCTGTATAAAAGAGGGGCTGACGATAGAGCTTTGCCCCGTTAAGCGGAACCAAGAATATAAAAGCGCCACGGAGATACGTGCCGCCGCCAATATGGATGCCCATATTCCGTTTCCTGAATTTTTCGGCGAGCCCCGCAGTCTTAAATACAGAGAACGGGAGCTTATATCGCTATTGCGCCACGGCAATTACGAAGGGCTGTACTGCATAGACCAAAGTCTTGCCGCCACCCTTAAATCCGCCGCAAAGGAGTCTGCAAGTCTTGAAGAGCTTGTTGCGGCGGCAACAGGCAAAACCTATACCGCCGCGCGGGTGCGCCGCGCCATGATAACGGCATGGCTTGAGATAAGCACGGCGGCAGTAAAATCGGCGCCTGCCTTTACATGTCTGCTGGGGGCGAACAGTACAGGGCTTGAGTTTTTGAAAGTGCAAAAGGGCAAAATAGCCCTGCCGCTTATAACAAAGCCTGCCGACTATACAAAGCTTGAGGAATCGGCACGGAACGCCTTTGAAGCCGCCCTTGCCGCCGAAGAGCAAGCCGCCCTGTGCGCAAAGCATATAAAGCCCTATACCTCGCCCCTTTGTGCTACACCATATATAAAAAAATAGAAGCAGCCCGCGCTTTATCTGTAATACAAAGCGCGGGCTTTTATATTGGGTTATCAACCCCAATCACCCCAAG
>JAZUQW010000319.1:0-4690 GCA_045605905.1 Eubacteriales bacterium | reverse complement strand
GCGTATCCATCGGAAACGTTTACAAGTTCGCCCTTTTTTCCTTGACCTTTCACGTCTGCAAGCAGTACTACCTTCATTTATCAATTACCTCCAATGCTGTTTTTTTCATTAAAATGTTCATCTATAGCAAGATGCAATCGCTCTCTTGCCTGTCTCATGCCCGTATCTTTCATAACAGTCGCCGCAGCTTCAAATCTGCCGCCACCGCCAAGTTTTTCCAATATCAATGCAACGTTGATGCTACCATCGGAACGGCCTGAAATATGCACATTATTCCCTACCGTACACAGAGCGAAGGATGCTTTTACGGAAGATATATCCAACATCCCGTCAGCCGCAATAGATGCCATAAGATGATTCTCCGGCAGGGTGTCGCCATCGTAATAAGAAATGCCGACGCAGTCTTTATACAACACCGTATTTTTCCTAAACACAGCTTGCTTTGTATACTCTCTGATATCGGGCTTGAAAAGACTTTGCGCTTTAGAAAGCATCTTTGCATCCAAACGCAAATACATTGCCGCACCGAAGGTACGTACACCCATATTACGGGTAAGCTTTTGTGTATCAAGCATAATGCCCGCATACAAAAGCTCTGCCTCGCCTGATTTTAGAACCGAACGCTGAAGCGCCTGCTCCAATATCTCGCACATAAGCTCCGAACAGGAAGATGCTGTAGGGTCTATGTACTGAAGAATGGGGGTAACTTCAAATTCGTTTGTCTGAACGTGGTGGTCTATGATGGCAACGTTTTGAGCATTCTTATAAATGTCAATGGCCTCAAAAATAAAGGGGTTACTCACGTCTACTATTACAACAAGGGTATCGGGACCTAAAAGCTCCTGCCCACGTACCTTATCTACAAAAACGTTATCGTACTCGTCCAAGTCTTCGATCAAAGCAAGAGCCGATTCTAAAGCGTTATCATTAATATTTACAACGATATTTATCTTCTTTTGCAACTCCATAGCAAAGCGTGCCACAGCGCAAGCGGAAGCTATAGCATCCACATCGATATTTTTGTGCCCCATTACGATTATGTTGGAGGCAGAAAGCATAAGCTCTTTAAGCTTATCAGCTGTTACCCTTGATTTTATTTTTGTGGTGCGTTCCATAGCCTTTATCTGACCGCCGTAAGAAGTGCTGCCCGTTTCAGTTTTAACGATAACTTGAGCACCGCCTCTTTGAAAGGCGTAATCAAGGGCGCTTTTTGCCGCAGCTTCTTTTTCTGTAAGACTACCCTGTATGCGGGCAAAGCTCATAGAAAGAGTAAGTCTGTTACTGTCACCGGCAACGGTGTTGTTTATTCTTTCAATAATGTCAAATTTCTTTGCTATGTTAGGCGCAAACTTCTCTTCATCCACAAAAATGATATATTTGTCCCTATCGTATTCACGAACGATACCGTTCATTTCCGATACCCAATTATAAAGTTCGGAATACGCTTTTGCAACAGTGGAACGATAGCTGTCCTGCAAATAGGATGATATTTCAGCAGCATTATCAACAGCAGCATAGCCAACAACGATATTACGGTTTTTAAGCAAGGTTTCCAACTCTGCACGTTCCGATTCATCAACAAACATTGCAAGATAATAATTATTGCCCATAGTCGAAACCTCTACCGGGTAAACAGTAAAAACTTTTCCTTGCACGTTTATGTCATATTTATCTTTAGAACGCTTCAAAGTTGCGTGGCTAAAAGCTCCGTCACAAAGCTCTTTACAATTTTGACCATATTTAACACTGCCGAAATAATTTTTATGTTCAGCAAAAGATTTATTATACCACGCCACGCTATCATCAGAAGATACCATAATTATTGGCAGACCTAATTTGGTTAAAACATCTACCGTAAGCGAAGCCATAGCGTTACCCGAATCTACAGGCACATTTTTATACTTCACGTTAAATCGGTAATACACATAAAAAATGTATCCAGCAGTTGCTAAAAGTAACGGTATTGCAAAAAGTAAGTTAAAGAAAAGAAAAGCAAAAGCAGTAAATAAAGCCATTATAGACACGGCAATAACCGTATCTTTGTTTTCTTTAATAAAAAACTTTATTCTTTTCACTGCTTTTCACCCTCCTTGACACCTTGTTTAAATGTTGCTGAAAGCCCTATGACGGCAAGAATCACCATTACAATATCCATAAGGGAACCCTGTAAAAACAATAGTAACAGTATGCCGATAATTATAAAATTAGAGCCGCCGCCCATACTGAATTTGTTTCTAACGGCACGAAAAGCCATCAAAAACACACCGCCCGCAATTGCAAGCATAACTGCATAAAAAGCCGAAGCCTGCGGTAAGGTCAGCGTATCACCGCCGAGAAGCAAGCAAACATAAGAAATTATAAACACCATAGCAGAGCTTTTGGAAAGCACAAACTCCCAATCGCCTCTTATGCCGGGCAAATCTTTATATTTATCTATATTCATAAATCTTAACAGATTCTTACTTGCGGCCGTAAATATATAAGAAACGATATTACATACAAGTATAACAGTACCAAAAAGCATGGGTCTAAAAGATCTGATATATGCAATTGTATAAACAGATATATCAACATCATTTAAACCATAGTTTTCTGCGTTAGCATTCAAAACATTGTATACACTGTTGTAGATATAGTTCACAAAATACAAATACAAACTATTGTAACAAACCCTAAAATCCTGTGTAGACAATCCTCCGCACAAATAATAGGTTAGGAAAACAAACTCTGCACCTAAACCAAGCACTAAACCGACAGACGTAAGTGAGACTGCAAACCTGCGCGTACACCCTTTTCTCATGCAAATGCCGGCACAAAAACCCGCAGGAAAAAATACAAGAGGCATTGCCGCCAAAACAAAGTCACCACTTAATATACAGCCCAAGCCGTAAACGCCTACCGGTACTAACACGGAAAGAATTACAGGCGCGGATGACAAAAGCACAGCTATTGCCACCGAAGCTAAAAGTGATGCAGGCAAAATACCCGAAGGGTCCACATACGCCATTACAAGCGGTGGCACAAGAACAGCCGCCGCAAATATAGCTGTATACTTAAGTTTTGCGTTGTTAGACATAACTACTCCTAAAAAACAAAACGGTATCAATGGTTACAGCAAAGTTTCCTGCTTGAAAGATTCATATGCCACACCTGCGGCGGGTAAAGAAGATTTTCTGTATTTCTTTTCATTATCAAGCTTTATGCCACCTTCAGATCCATAAACCTCTACAGAGTTTATAACCTGCCCTCTCCGCAAAGTAAACACTGTAGCGCCGGAGGATGTACGGGTCGTCTTCTCACAAAGTTGGTTTTGGTTTATCAGCAAAGCTTTGGAAACATTGGAAGTAACCAAATACTCAACCCCTTCTTCAACGGTAAACGCCGCCACCAAAGGAGATTTTTCAAAGAATGCACCCGAAAGGCGTTTTCTGTTGGTTTTGGTTTGATATACGGAAATGGGCAATTTTACTGCTTTGCCATTTTCGAAGAAAAGCGCCATTTTTTCGGTATAATCCTTTGTTATAAGCATGCAAACCACCTTCTCGCCCTCATCAAAGCCCAAGACGGAAGGTATATAATCACCGAGTGCCGACGCCTTGCAAGAATCAAAATTATCAAGCTTTGCTTTATATAGCTGTGCAGCATCGGTAAAAAACAGCAAATCTGCTGTATTGGAGGTTTCAAAGCTTTGGTAAAGCTCGTCTCCCTCCTTTAATTTATGAACGTTACTTACGCGCAAAGAAGCAGGTAAACACTTCTTGAAGAAGCCTTCCTTTGTTAAGAAAACGGTAACGGGATAATCCTCAACCTCATTGATGATTGCTGTATCGTCTATCTCATCCTCGTACACCAAAACGGTCTTACGCGGAACACCGTATTTCTTTTTTATAGCCTCAAGCTGGGTTATAATCTCGTCATGTATAAGCCTATCGCTACCGACAATAACCTCAAGGCGAGCTATTTCCTTTTCAAGCTCGTCTATTTCATCAATGCGCTTTAGAATATAATCTTTATTAAGGTTACGTAACTTGATTTCCGCTACATACTCTGCCTGGATCTTATCAATATTAAAGCCCTTCATCAAGTTGGGAACAACGTCCTCGTCCTTCTCTGTCTTTCTTACTATCCTTATGGCTTTATCAATATCCAAAAGGATCTCACGCAATCCATAGAGAAGATGTAGCTTATCGCTCTTCTTATTAAGCTCATAGGTAAAGTTACGGCGCAAGCACTCTGTACGGAACGCCACCCACTCTTCGAGTATATCGGGGATACCCATTGTTTGAGGGACATTTCCCACAAGTATGTTAAAGTTACAAGCAAAGCTATCCTCCAAAGGCGTTGACTTAAACAACCTTGCCATTAACTTCTCGTGGTCTGCGCCGCGTTTAAGGTCTATAGTAATCTTAAGACCGCTTATATCTATTTCATCACGGATATCAGAGATTTCCCTAATCTTGCCGTCTTTAACAAGACTAACTATAGAGGCTATTATTTTTTCACCCGTAGTAGTGTAAGGTATCTCGGTTATCTCAATAAGGTTCTCACTTTTAATATATTCGTATTTTGCCCTTATTTTTACCTTGCCTCTACCGGTTTCGTAAATGCTTGCCAACTGCTCTCGGTTATACACCAAAAGGCCGCCCGTAGGGAAATCTGGTGCTTTTATTATATCAAGCAGCTCCCAAGT
>JAZUQW010000318.1:0-8503 GCA_045605905.1 Eubacteriales bacterium | reverse complement strand
CGTTATTAAGGTTGTTAAGGACCTCGCAGGCGTTGGCCTTAAGGAAGCTAAAGACATCGTTGACTCTCTTCCCAAGGCTATTAAAGAAGGCGTTTCCAAGGAAGACGCTGAAGCAGTTAAGAAGCAGCTTGAAGAAGCAGGCGCAACTGTTGAAGTTAAATAAGTTAAACCTTACATTAAAAAAGTGTTGCCGCAAGGCAACACTTTTTTTATGCTTATCAAATTAGTTGTCAAACATTTTTGGGGATGTTTGTGGTTGTTGAGATTATTGTATTAAACGGCTGTTCTATTTTGTGGATACAGTAAAATCAGCGGCGCCGTCCTTCCATTCGTTATCTTTATCAACCTCATTTTCCCATATAGATTTTGTACCGTCAAAGGAAATCAAAGACAAATTGGGAGAATCAGCAAAAGCAAATGCATCAATGTTACCTAATTTGCCGGGAAGGTATATGGAAGTCAATCTGTCACAGTAAGCAAAGGCGTACTTGCCAAGGTATATCACAGAGTCGGGCATCGTAATTTCCGTTAAGTTGTCACATCCTGCAAAGGCATAGCCGGAAATAATGACCGTTCCGTCAGGCACGGTAAAGCTGCTGTCGGTTTTGCCTGCGGGGTAACATATAATATAGTTGCTTCCTTTTTTGTAAAGCACCCCGTCTTTGCTGGCTATATCAACGTTGGAAGAATCCACGGTAATGCTTTTAAGCTTCGAACAGCAGGCAAACGCACCGTCGCCTACAATTACAATCGAGTCAGGTAACTTGACCGCAGTTAAGGAGGAACAACCGAAAAACGCTCTGGTATCAATTTCAAAAATTGTGTCAGGAAGGCTTAAATCGTTCAAAGCTGTGCAAGCTTCAAAGGCAGAAGAGTTAATTATGGTGACTGTATCACATATTATAGCTTCTTCAATATACGCACAGTCGTAAAAAGCATAGTCGCTTATAACGGTAACCCCATCTTCAATAATAACACGCTTTATCTCGTCTTTATACTCAAGCCATGCAGAGTCAGAATTAGGAGCAAACGATACCATTTCTCCACTGCCGCTTACAACCAGTTCTCCTTCGGTATCTATAAGCCAACTTAAGTTGCCGTAGCTGCCGGAGTGACTTATCGCCGCTTTAACATCTACCGTAAAGGTAACGGTTTTACCACCGTAGCTTACGGTTATTGTTTGAATGCCCACTTCGTCAAGAGTGGCAGGAGTACAAGTGAAACCATGATTTACGGTAATTCTATCTTCACCGTAAACTGCAGTAAGCGTCAGCCCTGCAGTGTCAAGTTTTTCACCAACACGATAGCTGTTTCTTATGGGGGCAGCAGAAAGTGCCAAGCTGTCGGGCGGGGCTACATCGTCATCCTCTGTGGGGGCGTGGGATATAACATCTTCTTTGGAGGTGGAGGAACTTTCGCCGTCTTCATCATTTAAAATGGTGTAAACCAAGTATCCGATGCCACCGATCGCGGCACATAAAACCAAGCATACCAACAGTATTATTACTACTTTACCCTTCTTTTTTGGTTTTTCAGGGGGATAGCCGAGGTTTGGACCTTGTTGTCCGTAAAAATTTTGCCCATTGGCGTTATGGTTATTACCGTTTGGGTATTGGGCGTAATTAACTGTGTTGCCATCATGCGCTCCGTTATATGCCATAATATAACTCCTTAATTCTTACCGTAATTCCATTATAAACCGTGTTTTTTGTATTGCTTTTCTATTGCTTTTTCTTTTTGAAAACAATAAATGCGCCTATTGCAACTACTGCAATTGCCAAGGCTATTACTACATAAAGAACAGTGTTGTTCTTTTCCGTTTCAGCCGCTTTTTTTTCTGTATTGCTTGTAGTTTCTTCTGCAGATACCTCTGTTAAGCTTTCTTCTGCAGATTCCGACAAAGCCGCTTTTTCTTCGTCAGTCAGCGCTGTTGCGGTGTAGGTTGCGCGGTACTCCAAGTCCTTAACAACCACTTGTACAGGTTCGGGGCTCCAACCCGCAAACTCATACTTATACTCACCGTCACTTTCTTTAATCGGGTCCTCTATGGTAGGCACCCAATCGTTGAAACTGCACTCTTGGCTGTGCAAAAGCGTGCCGTCATCATCATAAAAGCTTACTGTGTAGGTGGCAGGTGTCCATATTGCGTATAGCGTTATGTCCGCGTCCTCACTGTACTTATCACCCGCTTTAAAATTAGGTTGATTGCTGTCTTTGTCGTCGGACCAACCTACAAAGTCATATCCCTTTTTTGTAGGCTTCTTGTCAGTTATTACAACCGTGCCGCCCTTAAGCTTTCTTTGATACTCTTTGCCTTCGCCCCCGTCAAGATCATAACTAACGGTGTAGACCATATAGTCGGCATCTGTGGTGTGGGGCATATATATCCAGCCCTCTTGCCCTTCAAAATCAATCTTACCCCAACTGCCGTCAATGGCTGTAACGTTAACGGTGCTGTGCTTGGTAAGCGCACCTAAAATCTCGCAATCGTTACCGGGGGCAGAACGCACGTTAAGGGATTTTGCATTAACTATAAACTCGCCCGTTTTGTTGATGTTGTCCGTAAGCAGGGGCGCACAATCCTTAACGCAAAGGCTTTCGTCATATTTGGGCACACAATAGCCGAGAATATAGTCATCGGTCAGCTCATAGCTGTGTATGTCAACATTGCCGCCGTTGTTGCCTTCTACGGTGTATACCTCATCCTCCAGTACGCCAAGCACAAGCCCAACGTGGCTGGGGTCGTTGTTGGTGGAAAACATTATAATGTCGCCTGCGCGGGGAATGTGGCCGTCTATGGAATAATAGAAAATATCGTTTCTTATGTACCAATCGGTCATACCGCTGCAGCTTATGCTGTTTATGGCTTGAGAGAAGGACACACCCGCCTGACGCAAGCACCAGGTTACAAAGCTTGCACACCAAGCGTAGCCATAGCTTACGCCGTTGCCTTCCTTGTTGTCAACCTTGCCGTAAAGGCGGTTGTATTCAACAAAGTTTCTGTCACCGTCAATATTAAGACCGTCCATATCCTCATCGCTGTCACCCTCGTGGTAACCAAGCTGAGAAAGGGCAATGGAAAGCACGTCATATCTTGGGTCACCTGTCAACTCGTAGGCTACAAGACGGTCGTAGTAGCCGCCGTCGATATACTCTTGGCTAACAGCATAGCTTGGTTCAAGCGCGCTGACAGAAATGCTGCCAAAGACTGCCGAAAGGCATATAATTAAGCTTAATAAACATATAAGTCGCTTTTTCATAAACAATACCTCGCTTCCAAATATATGGTACAACAAATCGCTAAAAAAGTAAATAGCCCGTTAAAAATTTTTCTTCCAACATCGCTGCTTATATGTTATAATTATGTCATAAACCGTAAGGAGGCATTTTATATGGATTTTACAAGCATAGCCAAAGCGCGTCAGTCCTGCCGCAGTTATGATAGCGAAAGAGTGATTGAAGAAGAAAAACTGCAACGCATTATAAGCTCCGCCCGTCTCGCGCCCTCGGCCTGCAACGGTCAGCCCTACCACATAACCCTTTGCCGTGGCGAAAAGGCCAAGGCTGTAGGTAAAGCTACACAAGGCGTCGGTATTAACAGGTTTGCAACCGATGCGCCTGTGCTTTTGGTAATATCCGAAAAGCCTTATGTAAAAACAGCCGCACTGGGTGCAAAGCTTAAGGGCAACGATTATCGCTCTATAGATATAGGTATACTTGCCGCCTATATTACTGCCGAGGCGACAGCTCAAGGCTTGGGTAGTTGTATTTTGGGCTGGCTTGACGATGCGGAGATACGCAAAATTTGCGGCATAGACCAAGCGGTGCGTTTGGTCATAACCTTGGGTTACCCCAAGGCAGATGATGTTTTGCGCCCCAAAAAACGCAAAGACATCGAAGATCTTGTAAGCACAGCGGAATGAAACGGGTTGTAATAATAGGTTGCCCCGGTAGCGGTAAAAGTACCTTTGCCCGCAAGCTGCGAGATATAACGGGCTTGCCGCTATATCATTTGGATATGCTTTATTGGAACAAGGATAAAACTACTGTATCTAAACAGCTTTTTCACGAGCGTTTGGATAAGGTGCTTGCACGGGATTTGTGGATAATCGACGGCAACTACGCTGCGACTATGGAGTATAGAATTGCCTTTTGCGACACGGTATTTTTTCTTGACCTATCCACAGAGCAATGCCTTGCCGGAGTGCGCGAAAGAAAAGGCAAGGCGCGGTCCGATATGCCGTGGATAGAGGATGCAAACAGCACCGACAGGGAGTTTGAGGATTTTATAAACAGCTATAACAGCCAAAGCAGACCTAAAGTTTTGGCGCTGTTACAAGGCTGTAATAGCAAAAACGTAATAATTTTTAACAGCCGCGAGGCTACAGAGGAATACTTAAAAGCCTTGACAGAAAAAGGAGCCGAACAATGAAAAACAGTCGCTTTAAATGGGAAACACGCCCAAAAGCCTTGACCGAAAACACGGTAACGGGCACAAATTGCCGTTTTACAGTGCTTACCGACAGGCTTATCAGGCTTGAATACTCGGCAGAAAACAGCTTTGAAGATAGGGCAAGCCAAGCAGTGTTTTACAGAGATTTTCCTGCGGTTCTTTATACGGTGGAGAGGGCAGAGGGCGTGCTGACCGTAAAAACAAATAAGCTTATACTTAAATATAAAGAAGGCAACCCTTTTTCTGCGGAAAGCCTTTGCATAAGGCTTGTTAACGAGCCTGCAAGCACTTGGTGCTATGGCGATGATTTTGAGGACCTTGGCGGTACCGCAAGGACCTTGGATGTAACCGATGACGGTTGTCCCTTGGGCAGAGGCGTTTGCTCGCGTTGGGGGTTTTCTGTATTGGATGATACGGAAAGCCTTGTGCTTGGACAGGACGGATGGATAGAGGTTAGAAACGAGGGCGGAAAGGACCTGTACTTTTTCGGCTACGGCTACGACTATTTGTCCGCGGTAAAGGACTATTTCCGTCTTACGGGTGCGCCGCCCATGTTGCCTGCCTATGCCCTTGGCAATTGGTGGAGCAGGTATCACAAATACACCCAAGAGGAATATACAGAGCTTATGGAACGTTTCAAGGCGGCAGATATTCCGTTTTCCGTGGCGGTTATTGATATGGATTGGCATATCGTGGATATACCGGAAAACCAAAGGGAAGAGGATGAAAGACTACGCAGCGGTTGGACGGGCTATACCTGGAACACCGAGCTTTTTCCCGATTACAAGGCTTTTTTAAAACATTTAAAGTCTGCAAACCTACACACCGCCCTTAATTTACATCCCGCCCAGGGCGTGCGCAGACATGAAGCTATGTATAAAGAGGCCGCTGTTGCGGCAGGTATAGACCCGAAAAGTGGCAAGCGGGTGCCCTTGGACGTGCTGTCGCCAAAAGCGATGGAAAACTATTTTGATATTCTTCATCACCCATACGAGGAAGATGGTGTGGACTTTTGGTGGATGGATTGGCAACAAGGCACCGACTATTGGTGGATACATACCCCCAATACGGAAGGCAAGCTTGCAGACCCGAGAGAAAAGCTTGACCCCCTTTGGATGCTTAATCATCTGCATATACTTGATATATCCCGCAACGGCAAACGCCCCATGTTTTTCTCCCGCTTTGCGGGTGCGGGCAGTCAGCGTTACCCCGTGGGCTTTTCCGGTGATACAAGAGTCACTTGGGACGCTTTGCGTTTTCAGCCCTATTTTACCGCAACCGCATCTAATATTGGCTATTGTTGGTGGAGCCACGATATAGGCGGACATATGCACGGCTACCGCGACGACGAGCTTGCAGTTAGATGGGTGCAGTTGGGTGTGTTTTCGCCCATAAACCGTTTGCACAGCACAAGCAACCGTTTTCAGCTTAAAGAGGCTTGGAGCTATGGAAAAGCCGCAGAACAAGCAATAAGCAAGTGGTTAAAACTGCGCCATTGTCTGTTTCCATATATTTACACAATGAATTACCTGTGTCATACACAGCTTATTCCCTTGGTACAGCCTATGTATTACAGCCATCCCAAGTGCGGTGCCGCATACAGCGTGCCCAATCAGTTTTGGTTTGGCAACAGTCTTATGGTCTGCCCCGTTACCGAGCCTAACAGTCCCCTTGATATGCTTGGCAGGGCAGAGGCGTGGCTACCTGCGGGTGATTGGTTCGACTTTGAAACGGGTTTGCGCTATCACAGTAAAAACGGCAGAAAAATTGAGCTGTTTAGGGATATAAACAGCTATCCCGTTATGGCGGCGGCAGGTGCTATAATTCCTATGTGCTCCCACAGCCACGGCGATAACAGGCTTATCAATAGGGAGGATATGGAACTTGTGGTTTTCCCCTCTGCCGAGAACACTTTTACGCTTTATGAGGATGCGGGCGAATACACCGATTATAAAAAAGGTGAGTTTGTTACCACCAAGCTTCAGCTTAAGTGTGGTAATACTGCGCAATTCACCATCGGTGCCGCTTGCGGAAAGCTTTCTCTTGTTCCGCGCCGCAGGAATTGGAAAATCAAACTGCGGGGTTTTGACAAAAATATTAAGCTTGCAGTAACTGTGGGCGGAATTCCCTGTAAGGCGCAAAGCGTGTATTCTTCGGAGGATAATACTCATTGCATAAGCGTAGCCGCTGATGTAAAGACGGCCATACAAATAAGCATTACGGGCGATAGGCTTGTAAACGGCAATCAGGATGTTGAAAAACGTATTTTTAATATGCTTGCATCCGCACAACTGCCTTTTGAAGAAAAAGACCGCCTTTACGGCGTTGTAAACCGCAATGACCTGTCTTTGCACGATAAAATTTATAAGCTTGGAAACAGCTCGCCCCAACAGTATCACCTTGTTAAGGCTATAAAAGAGCTGCTCACCTTAACAAACGAGGAATATGAATAAACAACGGGAAACTCAACATAAAAAAATCCACCGAAAGGTGGATTTTTTTATTGTCGGGGTCCCCGAGAAGCCGTCAGTCTTCTTGGGGTGATTGCTATTTTTGGGCAAGCAGTTTTATGGCATAACTTGCCGCTTCGGATATATACTGCCCGCGCCTTGTAACAATGGCGGGTTGCCTTGTGTATATCTCATCGTTTATTTCAATAAAGGTCATTCCACTGTTTTCTCTGCCCTTTACAAATTGCCAAGGCAGTATAGTTGCACCAACGCCCGCACAGGCTACCGTCCATGCAGTGGTAAGCCCTACCACCTCTGCGGCAATTACAGGCGTAAACCCTGCGGCGGCACACAGCCTATCTAAAAGAGTGCGCATTTCCTGTCCTATCCCCGCCGCAACAAATGGCAGGGCAGAGCAGTCTTTAAAATCTACCCCGTTCTTGGACAAATTCTTTGCCATACCGTCAGTCAATACCAAAACAAGCCTATCTGCCTCTAAAGGCGTTACATCCAAAACCGAATCGTCCACAGGCAGGTTAACAATAGCAAAGTCAAACCTACCCTCTGCAACCTCCTTGCGTAAGGCATTACTGCCCAGCTCGTTAAGTCTTACGGTTATTTTGGGATACTTATCCCTTATTTTTTTAATAACATCCGCTATCATGTACGAGCATCTAAAGGGTGTAATACCTATTACCAAGTCACCTGCCACGCCCGATTTGTAATAATCCATAGACTTAAGCAATTGTTCTTCTTTATAAAGCAGTTCCTTTGCTTCGCGAATAAAATGCTTGCCTGCTGCCGTAAGCTCTAAAGGAACAGTGTTTCTGTCAAAAAGCTTAATGCCTATCTCTGCTTCCAAGTTAAGTATCTGCTTGCTTAAGGCGGGCTGTGTTATATTAAGTTTTTTTGCAACCAGCGAAAAATTGCGCTCTCTCGATAAAAGCACAGCATACTGTAACTGACGTGAATTCAAGCCAAAAACTCCCTTCTGCCAAGCATTTTCAAAATTAGTTTACATCCTGCGGCAAAAAAAAGCAATACTATTTAAAAATATTTTAAAATAGCTATTGACAAACTTAAGCTCAAAGACTATAATAGCCTATAGGATATAGAACATATAACCTATAAGTAATAATTGCTTTTGCAGAAAGGAACAAAGTTATGCCTTCTTCCCTTATTTATTTAGGCAGTAAGCTTGCCTTACCTTCATCCCTCGTGTACCTTGGCGTAATGCTTATAGTTATCGTTACTTGGTTTGTAGCGTTTAAGCGCCCTGTGTACGAGGCCGTTTTTTTAAGCTTTTTGGTTTTGCTTGCCATTACAGGCTCTTGGGATAATGTGCTTGTGTATGTAGAGGAGGCGTTGTCTACATCTTTGCTGTATTCCATGGTTGCATTTGTGGCAATGTCTATTTTACTTACAAAGACAAAGATAGTTGACGGATGTATAGCAATGATCTTGTCTGTTATCGGTCGTGTAACCGGTGGTGCGGGCTATACCGCAGTTATCGCCAGTGCCTTTATGGGTGCGCTTTCCGGCTCCGGCCCCGGCAACGTTATCGCAACGGGCACCATTACCATTCCCGCCATGAAGCGTT
>JAZUQW010000317.1:0-7065 GCA_045605905.1 Eubacteriales bacterium | reverse complement strand
AGCATAATGGGCAAAAAGCTTGCATCCGGTGCGGACGGTATAGTATTGGACGTTAAAGTTGGCAGCGGCTCATTTAACAAAACCACCGCGGCGGCAGAGCGTCTTGCAAAGGCGATGGTAAAAATCGGTAAAGCGGCAGGCAAGAAGACAGCCGCATTGCTTACAGATATGGACATCCCTTTGGGTAAGGCAATAGGCAATGCCCTTGAGGTTAAAGAGGCGTTAGAGGTGTTACAGGGCGGAGGCGACCCTTCGCTTGTGGCATTGTGTACAGAGCTGGCGGCAGTAATGTTGCATTTGGCGGAAAAGGGAGAGCTTTACACTTGCCGCACAATGGCGGCAGAAGCCTTGTCTGCCGGCAAAGCTTTTGATACATTTGTAAAAATGGTAAAGGCGCAGGGGGGAGATGCCGAATGTATTTTCCATCCGGAAAAACTTCCCACTGCCAAACATGTATATGCCGTAAAGTGCAATAAAAGCGGCTATATAGTTTCAAGCAATGCCAAAGAATATGGCAAAGCAAGCCTCATTTTGGGTGCCGGCAGAGAGCGTAAGGAAGACTCGGTTGACCATGCGGCGGGTATAATTGTTGAAAAACGCAGAGGTGATAAAGTATTTGCAGGTGATGTGTTGGCATATCTGCATACCAATCGGGAAAATACAATCGCCGAAGCGGAAGCTATTGTGCTTTCAGCTACAGAGATAGGCGAAGCACCTGTTGTCTCAAGCGCGGTGGTGCAAGGGCTGATACTATAAAAATAGGAGCAGGACTATGGATGAGCTTATATTGACCACAGATAATGAAATGCGAAAGAAAAACGACTTAAAAAGCCTGCTTGTGCTTTTTGTTGTGTTTTCCGGGGTGCTTCTTTTCTTTGTTTACTCCAGAGGTGTGGGTATAATACTCGGTACAGAAGCGTTGCTGTTTTTGGCTTTGGCTTTTGCGTATTATAAATCTGCAAAAAACGGTGATGTTACTCTGCACTTTAAGGGTGACAGCTTGGATATAAGCTATTCCGACGGTAGAAAATACAACATAAAAGATGTAGACCGCAGTTTTTTTACTCTTTTGCAAACAGAAAATCAAAAGGCACTAAACGTAGGTACGCTGACGGTTCAAAGCACAAATTTCAAAGTCCAATACATAAAGAATTTTGATTCTTTACAGCAGTATATGGAAACTCATTTCGAAAAAACAGAAAAGAAAAGTATCTACTATTTTGACGAAGAAGACGAAGATTAACAACCATAACGCAAGTGATTAAACTCCTTGCGTTTTTTTCTGTCAAGAAAAAGACACAAAAAGAACAAGTTGTATTTATGCAATATTCACAAAAAAACAGGTGTGTAATTTGCACAAAAAATTAAATGTTTATAAATAACTATTGCATTTTATTTTGTCGCTATGGTATAATGCACCATAAACTTATATTATTTAGTAGAATAATATTTAGGAGGTATTATATGAACTACCGCAAACGTTTACTCTCGCTTTTGCTTGTCGTTGCTATGATGATAAGCACCGTTTGCACATTCTCTTTCAGCACTACGACAGTATCCGCAATATCCGATGCTGACTTTGTTGCGCCTGAAATTTATGTGCCCGACTATATCCAACTGCCCGATAACGACTTGCTCACAAATAACACCTCGTTTACCTTGGCAGAAGGTACCCGTAATGAAATTGATATGAAGACCGAGTTTATAGTTTCCGGCAAGGCTAACCGCCCCGGTACAATAAACTACATGAAGTATGTTGTTGTTCACAACACAGGTGCGTATCCCGTAACTTCTACCTCTTTGGCAAACCACAATTACGGCAGAACCACCACCGCTTCCGTTTCTTGGCACTACACCTGCGGTAACGACGGCCTTTATCAAATGCTTCCCGTTAACGAAAGGGGTTGGCACGCAGGCGGCAACTATTGGTCCTCTACCACCGAGAAATCTAAATACAATGTTTCTGATTTATCCAACAGCACGGGTATAGGTATCGAAACCGCAACCGACGGTTTCCCTGCAGACGCAACCTTCTCCGGCGAGCACTGGGATCAGCCCGATATGTATGACTGGTATGCATCTCACTTTGATGACACCGCAACCTATCTTGCAATGCTCGTGGCATTTATTTGTGTAAAGCTTAACTTCAACCCCTATACACAGGTTTACACCCACTATCACGCCGCCGGTAAGAACTGCCCTATCCAGATGAGATATGTATTCGGTACCAACGCATCTTTCAGTGTTGACGGTACCTATTACAAGGTTTTCCGCGACAGAATGTATGACTATTACAAGGCTTTCGGCGGCACATATATTTCCTCCGATACTTGCCAAAACACATACTACAACCCCAACTACAAGTACTACAAACCGGGTCTTTACAAGGCTAACTCTTCTGTAACGGTTTACCGTGCAGGTAACTCTGCTACAGGTTCTGTTGGCACAATCGCTTCCGGCACCGTTATCGACGCTAAAATCACCGGTTGGGACTGGGGTAAGGTAACTCTTTCCAACGGTACCGTTGGTTGGGTTGATCTTGACAACTTCACTTATGTAAGAAATGACTATGACTACGGTACATACAGAACTTCTACCGGTAGCATAGTAAACGTTACATCTATTTCCGGCTCTACAGCAACATACAGCGGCGGTACAGCAGCACTCTCTACGCTGACCAGAGTTTATGCAGTAAACGTTAAGAACGATACTGTTTTCGGCAGTGCTACCAAGTATCTTGCAAAGGGCGAAACCTTTACCGTAACCGCAGCAACTTCCAGCGCAGGTTTGTTCGATATTTGGGAAGTTAAAAACGGTATTGCAACCATCACTGATAAAACCGCTAAAACCACAACCGTAAAGGTTCTTAACAGTGATATCGATTTGGAAGCTACCTATCGTACCGACTTTGACCTTTCTATTACCTACGGTGTAGGCAGCGGCAGATACTCTGCAGGCACGGTAGTTGATATTTCTGCAAGTACCAGAACAGGTTATTCCTTCACCCATTGGTCCATCGTAAGCGGTAGCGGTACTTTTGGCAATGCCAACGCTTATAATACCACCTTTACAATGGGTACCACCGATGCTGTAATAAAGGCTAACTATGAAACCGCAGGCGAAATTGATACCACCGGTCTTACCAACTACGCTCTTAATAAATCCTACACCACCACTTGGAAGGGTAGTACAGACATAACCTATCAGTACACCAACCAACAAGACACCAACAGAACCAAGCTTACTGACGGTGCAAAGGCTACGGATAGCTACAGCACTACCGATACTCCTTATGTATCCTTCCAGGGTACCACCCAAAAATTCGGTACTACTATTGACTTGGGCACACAGAGAAACATCCGCATGGTTGCGATTTGCGACTTTGGCGACAGCGGCAGCAGCGTTGGTGACTATCAGTCCAACAGTGCCGAGATAGAGTATTCTACCGATGGCGTAACTTATTATTATGTAGAAAACTTGGTTGATACTTTGCTTTACTCTTATGTAAACGGTTCTCAATTGAGCAATGTTTACACCCACAAGGTTGATTTTGCATGGGTTAGCGCAAGATATGTAAGAGTAACATTTACTTCCGCTTCTTACGTAACCGCATTTACCGAAATAGAAGTTTACGGTTCTGAAGATGTTGTAGTTCCCGAACCCGAACCGGATGTTCTTGAATTGACTACCAGTGCAACGTCAGACGGTTATACAATGGATGAAGCTTATCTTTACGGTAGTGAAATCGGTCTTGATGCCACGGCTTTAACAGAACTTTTCACTGTTAATGTTACCATTAAGGATTTAAGCGGCAAAGCTGTTACTTCCGGATATATCGGCACCGGTTACACAGTAACTTATGAAGATCAGGTTATAGAGGTTGTTGTATCCTTTGACTTGGACGGTAGCGCAAGCTGTAATACCACCGACCTTCTTATGGTAAGAAAATACCTTGAATCAAGCAGCGGTATCTCCTCTGCAGGCTTGATAGCAGGCGACGGTAATTCAGACAAACTTATCAATACTACAGACTATGCTATTATACGTAAGCTGATTAGCGGTTAAACCCAAACGAATATTATCAGCCGCCGAGGGATATCCCTCGGCGACTGTTTTTATCGGGGTCCCCGAGAAGTCGTCAGACTTCTTGGGGTGATTATCGGGGCCCCCAAGAAGTCATCGGACTTCTTGGTGAAGTTGTAATGAATTCGACGAATATAACAGGAATAACAGCTTATGAATATTCTTTTTCAAAACAAAGATTTAGTTGTTTGCACAAAGCCTGCAGGCTTGTTATCGGAGGCAGGGGACGGAAGTCTTCCTAATCTGTTAAAGGAGCAACTAAATTGTGATATTTTTCCGGTGCATCGTCTTGATCGCGGAACAGGTGGAGTTATGGTTTTCGCCAAAAGCTCTGCCGCTGCCGCAAAGCTATCCGCGACAATTACCGGAGGTGACTTTTCAAAAGAGTACTTAACCGTAGTTCGCGGTGCGCCAAAAGAGCCCCAAGCGGTCTTAAAGGATTTGCTTTACCACGACCGCAGAGCAAACAAAAGCTATGTGGTAAAACGTAGCAGGGCGGGTGTAAAAGAGGCGTCTTTAGAGTACAAGACTTTAGCTACCGTCGTTATGGGCGGTCAGGAATTATCTTTGCTTTTAGTTCGCTTGCATACGGGGCGTACTCATCAAATTCGTGTGCAATTTGCCTCACGTAAGCTGCCGCTTTACGGCGACGGTAAATACGGCGGAAGGACAGAAGCAGAAGGCATGGCTTTGTGGTCGTTTTCTTTGCGATTCCCTATAGCAAATAAGATTATGGGATTTTCCGCATCGCCACCAAACGTCTTTCCTTGGACACTTTTTGATAATGAGTTGCTTAAACCAAAAAATACTTAATGACAAAGCTTAATTTTTGTGATATAATCGGCAGTAGAATATAAACGGAGGAAAATTATAAAGATGAAAAAGATATTTGCCTTCCTTTTGTGCATAAGTTTGGTTATGGGTTCGGTTTGTGGAATTTGGGTTAGCGCCGCTTCTGCATGCAACGTAAGCTCTATGCTTGCTGTATACAATAACGAAACAGAAACTGTTAATTGCCACATACAGTACAGCGGTACGTTTTTGCCTAACCAGAATTATGTGTTTATCCTAAACAATGCAAACGGAGCGCAAATAACCATGCGTACTGTTGCGGGTACTGCGCTTGCGGTGGCAGATAATAGCTTTTCTTATAGTTTCCCCGTGAAAAAAAACGTTGTTTCAAGCCAAGCTAAACCGCTTAAAGTAACCATAAAAAGCACACAGCCGTATGTTATCTCTTCATATACTTCCGATGTTGTTATAATTGACCGCAATCCAACCGTAACTTTTGTTGGAATGAACGGTACTGTACTAAAATCCACATCTGTGGATTACGGTACCGCTGCAGAAGCACCTATTGTACCGCAAATAAGCGGATATGAGTTTGTGGGTTGGGATAATGAGTTTTCCGAAGTTAAAAATGATTTAACCGTCACCGCTATTTACAAAGAGAATAAGTATACTCTTACCGTTGTTGGCGGGGAAGGCAGCGGCACATACAGTTATGGAGAAGAGGTAACCATAGGTTTCGCGCCTGCCACCGACGACAAGTACATTTTTGATGGCTGGACCGTAGAAAACGGAAATGCCATAATTGCTGATTCAAATGCGGAAACAACTACTGTTACCGTTTACGGTGATGCTACAATACGTCCTAATTATACTTTGATTTATAAAGTAGATGTGGTGGGCGGCTCGATAGCAACAGAAGATGTAAAAGACTATTACCTATACGGTGACGTTATAACAATAATTGCCGACAGTGCAGAAGCGGGTAAGGAATTTGACGGTTGGGAAGTAGTTTCGGGGGGAGTGTTGGGTAATGCTGCCGCAAGCACAACAAGTCTTACGGTAAGCGGTAATGTTACAGTAAAAGCAAACTTTGTAAACTCTGAATATACCCTTGCCGTTGTTGACGGTATAGGCGGCGGCACTTACGGCTACGGGGATGAGGTGACAATTAAGTTTTCCATAGACAGCGGCAACTATATCTTTAACGGTTGGACGGTTGAAGGGAACGCCGTTGTTGCAGACCCAACATTAGAAACTACCACGGTTGTCGTATACGGAAGTGCAATAATAAGGGCAGATTACGTATCTGCATATACAGTTCAGGTGATAGGCGGAACAATTTCCGTGGATGATAAGGCGGAGTTTTACCCCGCAGGTGATGTAATAACAATAACGGCAAACGACCCTATTGACGGAATGCGATTTGAAGGTTGGGAAATTGTATCGGGTAGCTGTATTTTGGAAGATGCCGGTTCTGCTACAACGACAGTAACTGTTGCGGATAGTGATATAGTGATTAAGGCTATATATACCAATGACGAATACACCCTTACTGTTATAGGTGGGGAGGGCAGTGGTATATTTACCTGTGATAAAGAAATAACAATAACATTTGTGCCTGACGGTCACCCTTATATTTTTGAAAACTGGACCGTTGAATCAGGCGAGGCAATAATTGTTAACCCCACTTCACAAACAACAACGGTTTATATTTACGGTGATACAACAGTAAAAGCAAACTATACCCTTGTAAATACTGTTGAGATAATTAACGGCGCAGTATCAAACGAAGATCTAAAGGATCATTACTCCGCAAACGATGTTATTACCATAACGGCAAATTCACCTGCTGACGGAACTCATTTCAGCGGTTGGGAAATTATATCAGGCATTTGTACTTTAGGCGACGCTACCTCCGCAACAACAACGCTTGCGGTTACAGACGGTATGATAGTTGTTGAGGCTACCTATGCTGATGATGAATATCTCCTAACGGTGCAGGAAGGTGAAGGCGGCGGCATTTACAATTACGGGGACGAGGTGAATATCTATTTCACGCCCGCCACTGACCATAATTTGATTTTTAACGGTTGGGTAGTGGAAAACGGAAATACCGTTATTGCAGACCCAACATCGGAAACAACTACTGTCACCGTTTACGGTGATGCTACAATACGTCCTAATTATACT
>JAZUQW010000316.1:0-3180 GCA_045605905.1 Eubacteriales bacterium | reverse complement strand
CCGAAAGCATAGCGCAATAACAATGTGTTGTTTTGACCCCTCTGCCCGACGGGCAGAGGGGTCAGGTTGATGACAAACCTTGTCATCAACCTGGGAGACTGTTGGGAAAGAGTGGAGACAAGACGAACCCAGGCGATAGCTGTAGATTGCTACTGTGAGCCGAGGTTCGTTTTGAACGAAAAAATATAAAAATATACAAAAATTTCGGAGAACTTTTCTCCGAAATTTTTACTTTATAGTAACCGTATGTTCTTTTTTCGTGTTCTGTGCCTTTGTCAGCAGTCTGACCCCTCTGCCCGACGGGCAGAGGGGTAAAATTATGTTTGCTGTTTTTTGTTTTTCTTATTGACTTTTCTTTTCGATAGGTATATAATCTACTTGGTTATATGGATAATTAGCGCTCTTTACCCTTTTGTGTGTGGGCAAGCGGTTATCTTGTTATATTTTTAGAATGCTTAAAGGAGAAAGTCATTTATGGCGAGATCCGAAAAAAACAGGGACGATGCTTTTGTTATAGATATCACTCATATCGTCAAATCAATTTGGCAACGTATATGGATAGTGGCGCTGGCAGGTATTATCGCGGCGACGGTTGCTTTTGGCTATTCGGCTTTTGCAATTACCCCCACTTATTCGTCTTCCATAATGCTTTACATAAACAACAGCTCTTTTAATGTCGGGGATATGAGCTTTAGCATAAGCTCTTCCGAAATAAGCGCGGCGCAAAGCTTGGTAAAAACCTATACGGTTATACTTAAAAACCGCACCACCCTTGAGGAAGTGGCTGAAAAGACAGGCGTCTCTTATTCCTGGAAAGAGCTTTACGGCATGATAGAGGCCGCACCTGTTGACGATACTGAAATTATGGGCGTTACCGTAACCTGTACCGACCCTTACGAGGCGGAGAAGATTGCCAACGGCATAGCTGTTGTTTTGCCTAACCGCGTTTCGGAGGTTATAGAGGGCAGCTCTATGGAGGTTGTGGATGCGGCTGTGGCAAATACCCAAAAGGTTGCGCCCAGCATTACCCGCTACACGGCAACAGGCCTTGTTTTAGGTGTGTTCTTATCCCTTATGGTGCTTATAATAATGGCGCTTAAGGATAATACTATCCACGATGAGGATTATATACTTAACAATTGCGATTATCCCATATTGGCAAAGGTTCCCGATTTGATGAATGTAGGGGCGAAAAAATACAGCTATTACCGCAATAGCGGCACTACAACACGACAGGCGGGTGATAGATGATGGCCGGCGTAAGATCAACGGGCAAAAAGGCGGCTTTTGAGCATAGCATGCAAAACGCCAACGAAAAGACCCTTCATAAAAATCTTGAATTTACCGCCACCGAGCAGTATAAGCTTCTGCGTACAAACCTGTCGTTCACTTTACCCGAGGATGTAAAGTGCCCCGTTATCGGCGTTACAAGCTCTATGCGCGGCGAGGGGAAAAGCACCACGGCTGTTAATTTGTCCTATGTGTTGGCAGAGGACGGCAAAAGGGTACTGCTGATAGACGGCGACCTTAGAATACCCAGTGTTGCAAAAAAAATGAAAATAAAATCCTCCCCGGGTCTAACCGACCTGTTTAAGGGTAAGGATTCTATACAGCTTGGCAGTTTCAAAGTAGAAGGTTATAACAATTGGTACATCATCCCTTCCGGCGAGTTGCCCCCCAACCCGTCGGAGCTGTTGGGCTCTCGCAGGATGGAAAAGCTGCTTGAGGTTTTGGTGGAAAACTTCGATTATATTATAATCGACCTGCCGCCCATAAATATCGTGTCCGACGGGCTTGCGGTTTCCAAGTACATTACGGGTATGATAGTTGTTGTACGTGAGGATTATACCGAAAAGAAAGAGCTGGATACCTGCTTAAGACAGCTTAAGCTTTCCAATGTAAAGGTTTTGGGCTGTGTTATGAATGAGACTAAAAGCGGTAAAGGCTCCTACGGCAAGGGCAGATACAAAAAGTATTACAAGTATTATAAGACCTACGGTTCGGATTAATGGTTTACTTAACGGATTTTCACACCCATTTGTTACCTAACATGGATGACGGCAGCAAAAGCGTCTCTCAAAGCCTTGAGATGCTGGGCCTTCTTGGCGCACAGGGCGTGGGCAGGGTGGTTGCAAGCCCTCACTTTTACGCCAATGACGAGTCGGTAGAGGACTTTGTCGCAAGGCGTGAGGCGGCTTTTGATAAGCTTAAGCCCCATATCACTGCGGATATGCCGTCGGTGGTCATGGGTGCCGAGGTTAGGTATTACGACGGCATCGGCAGGCTTGATGGGTTAGAAAAGCTGTGTATACAGGGCACATCGCTGTTGCTTTTGGAAATGCCCGCAGCGCGGTGGGGTGAGTATACATTAAGAGAAGTTACCGATATAGCTTGCAGGGGCAGTCTTCGGGTCGTTCTTGCTCATGTGGAACGGTATTTGCATTTGCAAAACAGTTCTGTGGCGGGGCGGCTTGCGGGTGACGGCGTGCTTATGCAAATGAACGCCGAAAGCTTTACGGGCTTTATGGCAAAACGCAGAGCGCTTGGGCTGTTGGCATCGGGCGCGGTGCAGTTTATAGGGTCTGATTGCCACAACCTTACAGACAGACCCCCAAATATGAGAACGGCGGCAGAAGCCGTAGAACGAAAGCTTGGCAAGGGCTTTCTGACCGAACTTGCGGAGTTTGGCAACAGCTTTTTCGAAGAATAAAAACATATTACAATATATTTCTTGAAAGGAAGATATTATTATGAAAAAACTTATTGCTATTTGTTTGAGTTTTGTTATGCTTGTGTGCTGTGTAAGCGCATTTGCAGAGGAAGACTTTGTTGACAGCCCTATAGGCAACCAGGGTCCCTCCCTTATAACAGGCATTATTTCCAACCCCGAGTGTGAAGCGCACATCGTTATCACCCCTTATTCCCAACGCAGCACTCTTGAAGCCGAAGCTCTTGCAGAGATAGAAGCCGCTTTTGAAGAGATAGCTGCTACCGCAGATCTTTCCCAGCTTAATCAAGACTTCGCTTCTTTTGTTGAGTCCTTGGGTATCGCAGGTGAAGCTCTTGCCGTTAGTGATTTGTTCGATGTTAGCTACATCGGTTGCTTGCTCCACAACAGCCACGGCTCCTACAGCATTACCTTGGCAGCAGATAATCTTGATAAATTTGTAGGCCTTTTGC
>JAZUQW010000315.1:0-1954 GCA_045605905.1 Eubacteriales bacterium | reverse complement strand
ATACTCACTGATAATATTGTTTAACGGTTTGGCGTGCATTCGCACTATTGCACCGGAATTCCCAAATTGTCCAAGACAAGCCTTGCAGAATTCTTTTGCTTTTTCAATCGGCAAATTGTGCGCAATATAACAGGGGGCGTTGCTAAGGATGTCCTTTGCCGTCTCTTCGCTAAGCCCCAAGTGTTCTTTCATACTTTCTCTAACATAGAAATTGCTTGAATTATTTGCATCATTGTGAAGATAGACACTAACGGTTTCAGTTGCTATATATTTGTATCTGCTGAATTCATCTGTGTCTGCTACCTTAATGCGAGGATCCGGAATAATGCCTGCAATATATTTCACCATATATTCATCAAGGCCTAATATATTATATTCCCCATAACAGGTAGTTTCGCTTACTGCGACTTCGCCACTCATATAGGAAATAAATTTTTCTCGTTCTCCGGGCACCCATCCAAAGGAGTAACTGCTTAGCGATGAATTCAACGTCATATAATGATATTTATTTTGAAGACGACAGTTATACAATTTATGACAACGCTCAGCGATTCTCTCATAACGGGCGGCTTCCTGAGAATTTGCACGTTCCATTGCGCGCTTATAGAAAATATCATCTTTTACAGGATATGCAACCTGCTCCAACATCTCATCATTTGCCGCGCCTAAAAAAGTGCGAAGCCAAGCCCAATAATATTTAGCGGGAACATCACCGTTTTTAAGTGAAATAGCGAGCAAGATATTATCCTTAGCCTGCTTGTGTTTCGCACCCGAATCGCTTTTTAACAACTCATCCGCATCGGCAAGAAACTCGTCTGCTTTTGCAAGACCTGCAGCACGCATTTTTGCCACAACATTGTTGTAGCGTTCTTTTTCCGCCGACGTAGCGCAGGACATTGCTGCTTTAAAATATTCGCTTTCTTCTACTGCGCCTACAAACGAAGAAAGCTCCTCGTCGTCACATGCTTCTTCAACAACAAGCAACATACCCCAATGGGCACGGCTCATATCAGATTTTATCGCAAGTGCCTTTTCAAATAGTGTTTCGGCACCTTCAAAATCTCTGCCTTTCAATGATTCAAAACCACGATCACAATAAACAGATGCTTCTCTTGCGAGACTTGCATTTACAAGACTATCCACTCGTTCAAAACGCATCTTTTCCTCGGCCGAGGCGTACTGCATCGCCAACTTATAACGAGGTTCTGCTTTGATGTCAAAACGCTTGTCGGCAAGTTCTTCATCGGTGCTTACACCTTGAGATACCAAAAGCATACCCCAATGCGCAAGTGCTGTGGAGGATTTCTTTTCAATGGCTTTTTGGAAGTATTCATTTGCTTTGGCAAGGTCCTTCATCATGAGTTGCTGATAGCCCAAGTCGCAAAGGTTGGCTGCTTCGGCGGAAAGTACATCATTAGCGCCAACAGATACGCTCGGCGCCGCACTTTTTTGAGATGCAACACGCAAATCACCAATCAAGCTGTCGATATTACTGCACAGCTTTTCTTTTGCGCCAAGCTCGGCAAGGTTTACTGCCTGATAGGAAGCAAGAACAGAGGGAAGCTGTTCGGGGCGCATATCTTTAAGAGCAGTTACTATGTATTTTGACTTGTTTTTCGTTCTTGCCTCAGCGACCATTTTTGCATAACGGCTGCACTCGTTTTTAACCCAAGTGGCGTTTACATATTCCGGCTTTGTGCCTACAAGAACCATAACCGTCGCACTTGAAAGAGCTGCATAAATAATCGGTTCGTATTCTTGACCTGCTTTATCTTTTAGGGTGATATTGGAGAAGAATACTTTTAGTCCCAAGTTCTTGGTGAGGTAGTAATACAGCTCTTGTGCGAGCAAACTATCTTCCGTAGGTCTGCCATATTCGTCTGTGGCTTTGAAACTGATAAAAACATCATAGGGAGATTCTTTTGCGGCAATGATTTTTATCTTTTTCTGATAC
>JAZUQW010000314.1:0-1905 GCA_045605905.1 Eubacteriales bacterium | reverse complement strand
GTGGTGTGAGCACTCTTTCTCAACAGTCTGCCGTTTTTGCGGTTGTTTTTGGAAACATGTGTAGATGAAAATTTTTAATAAAACGTCTTTTAATTTTATATTTGTTGTGCTATAATAATACATTAAGATTTTCAAGCAAAGGGAGGAAAGGTAATGGACGGTTTTCAGCTTGTGTCAGAATATAAACCTACGGGTGACCAGCCCGAAGCAATAGCAAAGCTTACGGCGGGCTTGCAAAGCGGTATGAAAGAGCAGGTTTTGCTGGGCGTTACAGGCTCGGGCAAGACTTTTACCATGGCAAACGTCATTGCCAATATTAACAAACCCACCCTTGTTTTGGCACACAACAAGACCCTTGCCGCCCAGCTTTGCAGTGAATTTCGCGAGTTTTTTCCCAATAACGCTGTGGAGTACTTTGTTTCCTATTACGATTACTATCAGCCCGAAGCCTATGTGCCCGGCAAGGATGTTTATATAGAAAAGGATGCCTCCATTAACGACGAGATAGATAAACTGCGCCACAGCGCCACAAGCGCGCTGTTCGAGCGGAAAGATGTTATTATAGTTTCCAGCGTTTCTTGCATTTACTCTTTGGGCGACCCTATGGAGTACCGCAAGCAGGTAATATCTCTGCGCCCGGGTATGCAGCTATCCAGGGAAAAGCTTATAAAACGGCTTGTTGCCTTGCAGTACAGCCGCAGTGATATCGGCTTTGAACGCAACAATTTCCGCGTGCGGGGGGATGTTGTGGAGATATTCCCCTCCAATTCCGGCGCAGAGGCGGTGCGTGTTGAATTCTTTGGAGACGAGGTGGACAGGCTCTCTACCGTTGATACCGTAACGGGTGAGCTGCACGCTCGCCTTAACCATGCTGCAATATATCCTTCTTCTCACTATGTTACGGATGAGGAGCTACGCAAAAAGGCGCTTACCGAGATATACGATGAGATGTTGGAGAGGGTAGAGTATTTTGAAAGTCAGGGCAAGCTTATAGAGGCACAGCGTATTAAAGAGCGCACCCTGTTTGATATGGAGCAGATACGGGAGATTGGCTATTGCAGCGGGGTAGAAAACTACTCTCGCGTGTTGTCGGGCAGAGAGCCGGGCAGTACTCCCTACACCTTGCTTGACTATCTGCCGCCGGACTTTTTACTGTTTATTGACGAAAGCCACGTTACCGTGCCCCAAGTGCGGGGCATGAGCGGTGGCGACACAGCCCGAAAAAAGAACCTTATAGATTACGGTTTTCGCCTTCCTTCGGCTTATGACAACCGCCCCTTGAGGTTTGAAGAGTTCCTTGCAAAAAAGGGGCAAACGGTGTACGTAAGCGCTACCCCTGCCGAATTCGAAAAAGAGCGGGCAGAGCAAACGGCGGAGCAGATAATACGCCCCACGGGTCTGCTTGACCCCTTGGTAGAGGTGCGCCCCGTTACAGGTCAGATCGACGACTTGCTTGGAGAGATACGCCGCTGTACCGAGCGTAACGAGCGTGTATTGGTAACCACCCTTACCAAAAAAATGGCAGAGGACCTTTCGGAGTATTTCCTTAAAAACGGAGTTAAAACCAAGTATTTGCATTACGATATCGAAACCATAGAGCGTATAGAGCTGTTAAGGCAGTTAAGGGCAGGGGAATACGATGTGCTTGTGGGCATAAACCTGCTTAGAGAAGGGCTTGACCTGCCGGAGGTTGCGCTTATAGGCATACTCGATGCGGACAAAGAGGGCTTTTTGCGCTCGGAGATGAGCCTTGTTCAGACCATAGGCCGTGCCGCCCGCAACGCCAACGGCAGGGTAATAATGTATGCAGACAAAATAACAGGCTCTATGCAACGGGCTATGGACGAGACCAACCGCCGTCGCCGCAAACAGCAGGCGTATAACGAGGCAAACGGCATTACCCCC
>JAZUQW010000313.1:0-6196 GCA_045605905.1 Eubacteriales bacterium | reverse complement strand
AAGAGAGGCGCCGATGGGAAGTCCGTTTTCAGAGAAAGCGGTCTGGCTACGACCGTAAGCGAGCTGCTTGAATATCTCTCTCATTGCAACGTTGATAGCGTCGCATACCAAGTCGGTATTAAGAGCTTCAAGAAGAGTTTTGCCCTGAAGGATCTCAGCAGCCATAGCTGCAGAGTGGGTCATACCGGAGCAACCGAGAGTTTCAACAAGTGCCTCTTCGATTATACCTTCCTTAACGTTAAGCGTAAGCTTGCAGCAACCCTGCTGAGGAGCGCACCAGCCAATACCGTGAGAAAGACCGGAGATATCCTTTATCTCGTAAGACTTAACCCACTTGCCCTCTTCGGGGATAGGGGCGGGACCGTGCTTGGGGCCCTTGGCTACTACGCACATTGACTGTACTTCGTGTGAATAATTGAGCATTTGTGTATCCTTCCTTTGTATATTATTTTTTAATAATTTCGCAATAAACAGTACCTGCTGCAGCGGCTGCGTTGGACTCATCTGTATCCATATGGAAAGCAGGTGCGAATTTTTCGCTTACACGGCAAACTACATCGTCAAATATAAGGGGACGTGCAGTGTCAAGCTTAACCATAACGATTTCTTTATCGGAAACGCCGTTAGCAGTAGCAGCTTCGGGTGTCAGGTGGAGGTGTCTTTTAGCGGCGATTGCGCCTTCTTCAATAACAACTTCACCCTCGGGGCCGATAAGCTTAACGGAAGCACTGCCTGCGATATCGCCGCTCTCTCTTATAGGAGAAACAATACCGATAGAACGAGCGTCGGTAAGAGAAAGCTCAACCTGTGTAGCGGGACGGGTAGGGCCGAGAACGATAACGTTCTTAAGTGTGGATTTGGGACCCTCTACATTCACTCTTTCTTCGCAAGCAAACTGACCGGGTTGTGAAAGGTCTTTCTTGTGGGTAAGTGCGTGGCCTTTACCAAACAAAATTTCTACGTGTTCTTCTGTGAGATGCACGTGTCTGGCAGAGGTTTCGGCGATGATTTTTTCAGCCATGGTTTTTATGATGTTTTCTCATCGGAAAACATCTTCCTCCTTATACTAAATTTCTCACTATGCCATTATACAACAAAACAAAGCGCATTTCAAGATTAAATGTTGACTTTTCTGATTTTTTATATATAATGTAAATTAGTACATAATGCCATAATGCGATATTATAAGCAAAATTACCGAAAGGATAGGTTTAATATATTATGGAAATTACTTTTGCTGACAGATGTAAAGATCTAAAACCCTCTGCTATCAGAGAGCTTTTTAAGAAAATATCTGTAGAGGGCGCAATAACGTTTTCCGCAGGCAGCCCCTCTCCCTTGTCTTTTCCCGTTGAAGAGTTTGCTACCATAGCCGCAGATATATTTAAAAACGATTCTACGAACGCTTTACAGTACAGCGTTACAGAAGGGTATCCGAAGTTGAGAAAGCAGATTGCGGACCGTCTTAAGGAGCGCTTTTATGTTGGTGCGGATTACGATGATCTTATAATTACTACAGGCGGTCAGCAAGCAATAGATCTTACCGCAAAAGCTCTTTGCAATGAGGGCGATGTGGTTATTTGTGAAAACCCCAGCTTTATAGGGGCGCTTAACGCGTTCCGCGCATACAATCTTAAGCTTGTGGGTGTTGATATGGATGACGATGGTATCAATGTTGAAAAGCTGGAAAAGGCACTTAAAGAAAACAAAAATGTTAAGCTTATATACCTTATACCGACATTCCAAAACCCGACGGGGATAACCATGCCTTTGAGAAAGCGCAAGGCGGTTTTAGAGTTGGCGCAAAAGTATAACGTGTTTATCCTTGAAGACGACCCTTACGTAGAACTTCGTTTTACCGGCGTGCCCGAACCTGAAATCAAAAGCCTTGATACAGACGGCAGAGTAATATACTGCGGTTCTTTTTCAAAAATACTTTCTGCAGGTATGCGCTTGGGATATCTTTGTGCTCACAAGGATATCGTTAACAAGGCAATAGTACTTAAACAGGTTTGTGATACACATACAAACATATTAAGCCAGATGTTAGCTTCCAGATTTATGGAAGAATATAACCTCGATGCGCATATTAAGCAGATAAAGGATCTCTACCGCTCCAGGTGTTCTCTTATGCTTTATTGTATCAATCAGTGCTTCCCCGATTGTGTAAAGCACACCATACCCGAAGGCGGTATGTTTATTTGGGCTACCTTGCCCGATGGTTATGATGCGGCAGAGTTCGCAGCAAAAGCTATGGAGCATAAGATAGCAATAGTTTCAGGGGCTACTTTCCTTGCCGATCCTACACAAAAAAGCAATTCTTTCCGCCTTAATTTCTCCACACCTTCCGATGAAGATATCGTTGAGGGTATTAAGCGTTTGGGCGATTTACTTAAAGAAGAGTTAAAATAAATATTGTATGATATTATAAAGGCGGTTAAGTTATGGATGCTAACGTAAACAATAACGAAGTAAAAAAGACTATATTTTCGGGCATACAGCCATCGGGGAATCTGACCATAGGTAACTATCTGGGCGCACTTAAAAATTGGGTGGGCTTGCAAAAGGATTACAATTGCCTTTTTTGCTCTGTGGATATGCATTCCATAACAGTAAGGCAGACCCCTGCGGAGCTTCGTCGCAGAAGCGTTGAGACTTTGGCGCTTTATATGGCGGCAGGAATCGACCCCGAAGAAAACATACTGTTCATACAAAGCCACGTGCCTGCCCATGCAGAGCTTGCTTGGGTTTTGAACTGCTACACTATGTTTGGCGAGCTTTCGAGGATGACGCAGTTTAAGGAAAAGTCACAGCGTCATTCCGAAAACATAAATGCGGGATTATTTACGTATCCAGCACTTATGGCGGCAGATATATTGCTGTACCAGACGGATTTGGTGCCCGTTGGGCTTGACCAAAAACAGCATTTAGAGCTTACAAGGGATATTGCAAACCGTTTTAACGGTGTTTACGGAGATACCTTTAAGGTGCCGGAACCGTATATACAAAAAATAGGCATGAAGATAATGTCACTTACCGAACCCGAAAAAAAGATGAGCAAGTCTGACCTTTCGGGCGGCAGTGTTGGCATACTTGATAAGCGTGACGATATAGTGCGCAAGATAAAGCGTGCTGTCACCGATAGCGGCAGCGAGGTTAGGTATTCCGAGGATAAGCCCGGTGTAAGCAACTTGCTTACCATATACTGCGCTTTTACGGGTAAGACCATTGAAGAGGCAGAAAAGGAATTTGACGGTCAAGGCTACGGCACTTTTAAGGCAGCGGTTGCCGAGGTTTGTGCGGATTCTCTCGGAGTTTTGCAGGAAAGATATAATGAAATCCTTAAGGATAAGGATTATCTTAACAATATGCTTAAGAATAATGCCGAACGTGCGGCGTATCTTGCCCGCAAGACTTTAAGCAAAGTGTATAGAAAGATAGGCTTTTATCAGCCTAAATAATCGTTTTTATTAATTGAAAGAGAGGGCAAATACCCTTGGCGAAGAAGATACAGAAGAAAGATTATGATGCGCAAAGTATAACCTCCTTGAAGGGTGCTGACAGGGTGCGCAAACGCCCTGCGGTAATATTCGGCTCCGACGGCTTGGAGGGCTGCGAGCATTCGTTTTTTGAGATACTTTCAAACTCTATTGACGAAGCCCGCGAAGGCTACGGCAATACCATAAATATAACTGTATTCAAAGACCACACTATGCAGGTGGAGGACTTTGGCAGGGGCGTGCCCCTTGATTGGAACGAGAAAGAACAGCGTTATAATTGGGAGCTTGTGTACTGTGAACTGTACGCAGGCGGTAAATACGAAAACAACGACGGCGGCGCTTACGAGTATTCCTTGGGGCTTAACGGTCTTGGTGCTTGCGCCACGCAGTGCGCCTCGGAATTTATGGAGGTTACTGCATATACAGGCGGCATCAAGTATTCTATAGGCTTTCAAAGGGGCGAGCCGGCTACCGAGCTTACAAAGGAAGAATGCTCCAAAAATAAGCGTGGCACCGTAGTTCGCTGGAAAAGTGACAGGGAAGTTTTTACGGATATTAATATCAGCCGTGAGTTTTTTAGCGATTGCCTTAAAAAACAGGCGGTGGTTAACAGCGGTCTTACCCTTAATTTAAAATGGCAAAACTCGGATGGAAGTTATGATACAGAAAGCTATTGTTATGAAAAGGGTATAGAAGGTTATATTGAAGAGTTGGTAGGCGTTAATTATATAAGCGCTCCTGTATCTTATTCTGCCGAGCGTGTTGGTAGGGATAGAGAGGACAAAAGCGACTATAAGTTAAAAATGGAGTTTGCTTTTTGCTTTTCCAATGATGTTAATCTTATAGAGTATTACCACAACTCCTCATTCCTTCAGCACGGTGGCTCTCCCGATAAGGCGGCAAGACTTGCATTTGCAAGCAGTGTGGATACCTATTTAAGAAATAACGGCAAATATAATAAAAACGAATCAAAAATAACCTTTGCGGATGTTGAAGATTCGCTTGTTTTGGTTGTTAGCTCGTTTTCTACTCAAACCTCTTACGAAAACCAAACAAAAAAAGCCATAACCAATGAGTTTATTTATAAGGCAATGACGGAGTTCTTCCGTCAAAGTATAGAGGTGTACTTTGCGGAAAATCGTGCGGATGCCGATAAGATTTGTCAACAGATATTGGTCAATAAGCGTAGCCGCGAATCGGCAGAGAGTATGCGCGTAAAGACAAAGACAAAGCTTACTGCTCCCCTTGATATCAACAACTCTGTAGAAAAATTTGCAGGTTGTCGCAGCCGCGACCCTGAAAAGTGTGAGCTTTATATAGTGGAGGGTGACTCTGCAATGACAAGCTGTAAGCTTGCAAGAAACGCAGAGTTTCAGGCTATAATCCCTGTAAGGGGCAAAACTCTTAACTGCCTTAAAGCCGGCTACGATCGCATATTTAAAAGCGATATTATAATGGACCTTATTAAGGTTATTGGCTGCGGTGTTGAGATAAAGGGCGGAAAACAGGCAAAAGGCGTTCCCGGATTTGATTACGATGCATTGCGTTGGAACAAGATAATACTTTGTACCGATGCTGACGAAGACGGATTCCAGATACGCACCCTTTTACTTACAATGTTCTATAGCTTGCTTCCTACGCTTATAGAGAAGGGAAGGGTTTATATTGCCGAAACCCCTCTTTATGAGATAACTGCCGGCGGAAAGACGTATTTTGCATACAGCGAGGCAGAAAAGGCCAAGATTCTTGAAGAACTTGGCAATGTTCGTTTTACCCTTCAACGCTCTAAAGGCTTGGGTGAAAATGAACCTGAAATGATGTCTCTTACAACTATGGCTCCTGCTACCCGCAGGCTTATAAGAATAATGCCCGAGGATAAGGATAAGACTTTCGAGATGTTTGATGTTCTTTTGGGCGATAATATAGAAGCCAGAAAAGAGTTTATATCTAAATTTGGCGGTAAATACGTAGACCTTGCCGATATTTAATTGTTTTAGAACAAAGCGGAGGACAACCAAGGATGGCGAAAAAGAGACGGCTCGTTGTGGAAGAAGCGCCCGCAGCGCCTGCAACCGAGCGTAATATAACAGATATACTTGAATCGAATTATATGCCCTACGCTATGAGTGTTATAATCTCAAGAGCGATCCCTGCTATTGACGGATTCAAGCCCAGTCACAGAAAGCTGTTATATACTATGTATAAGATGGGGCTTTTAAAGGGTCCTACAATTAAGTCGGCAAAAATTGCCGGTGCAACTATGACGCTCAATCCCCACGGTGATGCATCCATTTACGAAACAATGGTGCGTCTTACTACGGGCAAGGGCAGTTTGTTGCATCCCTTTGTGGAGTCCAAGGGGAGTTTTGGCAAGCACTATTCTGATTCTCCACCGGCGGCTTCTCGTTATACAGAAGCAAAGCTTGCAAAGATAAGTGAAGAGATATTTGGTGGTATCGATAAGGATGCGGTTGACTTTGTTCCCAATTACGACAACACCGAAACCGAGCCAACAATACTTCCTACTGCTTTCCCAAATATTCTTGTATCCCCGAATATGGGTATAGCAGTAAGCCTTGCATGCAATATTTGCTCCTTCAACTTGAACGAGATATGCGATGCAACCATTGCGTATCTGAAAAACGGTACAATAAGCACTTGGGAGCTGCTTGATATAATCAAAGCACCAGATTTCC
>JAZUQW010000312.1:0-19821 GCA_045605905.1 Eubacteriales bacterium | reverse complement strand
TGCTGCGAGCCAATGGCAGAGTTTTCCAATGACCCATCACTTCCGAGTCGGAGGACCGAAAGCTTTTTGGTGAGTAGACTCCTTCCGTAATGCTGCGTTAAAGCAAGGGCTTGTTAGAGCCTGTAAGGTGGCGGATCTTTGTATTCGCAATTTGAGTGGTACCGCGGGTTATTACCCGTCTCAAAGTTTATTGCTTTGGGACGGGTTTTTTTGTTTTATTCAAAGCCGAACTACGACTTCTGTAATGCTTGGAAGTTACGGAAATGAAAGGAGCAAAAAATGGATTTTAATTTGAAAGAGGTTGCAGGCAGAATCAAGGACCTGCGTGAGGCAAAGGGCTATTCTTATGAAGAGCTCGCAAAGCTTACCGGTGTATCTGTTGAAGATTACAAGGTTTTAGAGTCCGGTGAGGCGGATTTCAGCTTTACCTTTATTTACAAGTGCGCAAAAGCCTGCGGTGTTGAAGTTGTTGATATTTTGGAGGGAACAAGTACGACCCTTACCTCCTTTGCCATTACAAGGAAAGGCGAGGGCCTTAAGATAGTTAAGAAGAAGGGCTTTGTTTATAATAACCTTGCACCCAAATTCAAAGAAAAGCTTGCAGAGCCTTTTCTTGTAAAGTTCCCTTATCTTGCAGAAGAGCAAAACGCGCCAATAAAGCTTAACTCTCATAACGGACAAGAGTTTGATGTTATAGTTAAGGGCTCTCTTAAAGTACAGGTAGGTAACCACGTTGATATTCTCAACGAAGGCGACTCTATTTTTTATAACAGCCTTATCCCCCACGGCATGATAGCGGTAAGCGAAGGCGGCTGTGAGTTCCACGCGGTTGTTCTTAACCCCCAGGACGGTCAAGTTAGTGAAGAATACCCCGAAGCTCCCTTTATTGCCGCCAAAGCCGCAGTTGTGGAAAGCAAGGTAAAGACCGTTGCAGACGACTTTGTAGATTCTACCTATGACGAAAACGGCGTATTTAACGGCATTAGTTTTAAAAACGAGGATAAGTTCAATTTTGCATTTGACTGCGTTGATGCTATAGCAAAAAAGAATCCCGATAAGCGGGCAATGCTTTGGGTTAGCAACGACAAGACAGAGCGCAACTTCACCTTTAGCGATATGAAAAAATACTCGGCAAAGACCGCAAATTATTTTGAGTCTTTGGGTATTGAAAAAGGCGATACCGTTATGCTTGTGCTTAAGCGTCATTATCAATTCTGGTTCTGTATGCTTGCATTACACAAGATCGGCGCTATTGCGATCCCCGCAACCAATCAACTTGTAGAGCATGATTTTGTTTACAGATATAAAGCAGCCAAGGTAAAGGCCGTTGTTTGCACTGCTGACGGAGATGTATCTACAGAAGCAGAAAAGGCAGCGGCAGATTTCCCCGGTATGTTAAAGATCCTTGTAGGAGGCAAAAAAGACGGTTGGAACGATTTTAATGTCGAGATGGAGCGCTTTAGCACCCACTTTGATCGCAAAGAGGATTCTCCCTGTGGCAACGACCCTATGCTTATGCTTTTCACCTCCGGTACAACAGGTTATCCCCGCATTGCAACCCACTCTTATAAATACGCATTAGGCCACTACCCCACCGCAAAGCATTGGCACAATGTTGACCCCGACGGATTACATTTTACAATTTCCGATACAGGTTGGGGCAAAGCGCTTTGGGGCAAGCTTTACGGTCAATGGCTGTGTGAGGCCGCTGTATTCACCTACGACTTCGACAGGTTCCGTTCTGAAGATATACTTCCTCTGTTTAAAAAGCACAATATAACCACCTTCTGTGCGCCTCCCACTATGTACAGATTCTTCATTAAGGAGGATTTGTCAAAATATGACCTTTCCTCTATCAAGTATGCCACCACCGCAGGCGAAGCACTTAATCCTGAAGTATTCAATCAGTTTAAAAAGGCAACAGGGCTTACCATTATGGAGGGCTTCGGTCAAACAGAGACCACTCTTTCTATTGCAAACTTTGTGGGCTCCACTCCCAGAATCGGCTCTATGGGCAGACCTAGCCCCTTGTATGATGTGGTTGTTTTGGACCCCGACGGCAACGAGTGCAAGACCGGCGATACCGGCGAGATCTGCATCCGTACCAAAGACGGGGCGCCTTGCGGACTTTTCATTGGCTATTATTTAGATGAAGAAAAAACCGCAGAGGCATGGCACGACGGTTTTTATCATACCGGCGACCAGGCTACAATGGATGAGGACGGCTACCTTTGGTATGTTGGCCGTATTGACGATGTCATCAAATCCTCGGGCTATCGCATAGGGCCCTTTGAGATTGAAAGCGTTATTATGGAGCTGCCTTATGTTTTGGAATGCGCCATCACACCTGTGCCTGACGAGGTACGCGGTCAGATAGTAAAGGCTACCATAGTTCTTACCAAGGGCACTGTAGGTACCGATACGTTGAAAAAAGAAATTCAAGAATATGTTAAGACACACACCGCACCTTACAAGTACCCCAGAATAGTTGAGTTTGTGGAAGAGCTTCCCAAGACTATAAGCGGCAAAGTAAGGCGTGTGGAGATCCGCAAAAAGGATATAGAAAAAGCCAATCGCTAATCAATACACAAAGCCCACTTTACGGCGGGGCTTCAGACTGCTGACAAAGGCACAGAACACGAAAAGAGCAGAAACATCATTACTCATAACGAGGAAAATCGGGGAACATCCCCGATTTTTCTATAATTTATCGTATTTTTCGTTCAAAACGAACCTCGGCTCACAGTACCAAGTACAGCTCTCGCCTCGGTTCGTCTTGTCTGCACTCTTTCTCAACAGTCTCCCAGGTTGATGACAAGGTTTGTCACCACCCTGAAGCCCCGCCATACGGTGGGCTTTTGCTTTTTGTCGGGGTCCCCAAAGAAGCCGTCTGCTTTATTGGAGCAATTTGTTTGTATGCGAACATAATCAGATTGCTTATTGACTTTACGTGAATACTAATGTATAATATCGACAGTGTTTGCACTTTGAAAGGAATACAAAAGCGATGGTAACAGCCAAAAAGTTTAAATTGACGAAAAAAGCAAAATATTGTATTTTAGCGATTATCGCCATAACGATGTTTTGTTTGTTTTTGTTTTTGTTTACCGCTCAAATCAATGAACCCGGCAACAGATATCCCTCTGATATAAACGCACACATAGATATATCGATTAATGGTAAAGGTTATTCCGTTTTATTCAGAAGCATAGATTTGCTGTATGACCTTACGGGTACGCGAAAAGTAGTTGCGCCTTTAGTTAGCCTAATGATGGTGGTTACTTGGTTTGCCACCGCCAAGCTGATGAAAGCGATAAACAACAAGCTTGGCTTTTTTTCTTCCGCGTTATTGGCCTTGCCTGCAATGTTTGTAACGGGCATATTCTTGCCCGGCATACACGGTTATTTTTACAGGCATCAGATTGTAACACAGCCATACCATAACATTACATATATAGGTATGCGTATGTTTGCCGTATTGGCAATGCTTGTTTTTAATAAGGTGTTTGAAAATTATCTAAAGAAAACAGAATGGTACCATTGGCTGCTGCTTACGCTTTTATTGGCGCTTTCAACGGCAATTAAGCCAAGCTTTTTCTACGGGTTTGCACTGACATTGTTCTTTTTCTTATTAGTGGCGTTCTTCCAAAACAAATGCAGGCTTAAACCGTTTTTTAAAATGTTTGTTTTGGGCAGCGTTGTGTTTTTGTCATTATATGTGATGTTTGGTCAAGCCAATGTATTATACGCAGATAAACCAGGCGTTGAAAGTAGCGGCATAGCATTTATTTTGGGAAAGCGGTTTATAAAACACGGCTTTATCGATACAAGCTTTAAGCTTATTTGCGGATTATCTTTTCCCGTGCTTGTCGGTATTACCAACCGCAAAAAGATATGCAAGACCGAAGGCTTTATATACGCCATGTATGCTGTTCAGTTGGCAGTTACCATTTTGCTTTCCGAAACCGGCAAGCGTGCGGGCGACGGTAACTTCTATTGGGGCTTGTATTGCGGTGGCTTTTTCTTGTTTTTGGTTACTTTCAGCCGTTTTTGGAGCAACCTCAAAGAACGCGAAAATTACAGCAAGTACTATATATACGCGGGTGTTGTTTTAATGGCGTTACATATAATTTGCAGTATTTGTTATTGCTCAAACGTTGTTTTTGGTTATAACTATTATAAATAGTTTGTAACGCTCAAGCTCTACACTACTTAACTATTGACAATTTTACTATTGCGGTGTATAATACCGATAATATTTGCATTTAGAAAGTGATATGCTGTTATGAACGAAATTCAAAAAGCAAGGATAATACGAATCGTAAAGATTTGCGTTTTAGTGTTGATCGGCATAATTATGTTTAAGAAGTGTATGTTTCTGTTTACTTCACAGATAGAAGCAAAAGGCCGAAGCTTCCCTTCCGACCTTGACGATCACATTAAAATGTCCATAAAGGGCAACGGTTATTCCATTTTATTTAGAACAATAGAATGGCTGTACAAGGTTACCGACACAGTGAATTCAGTTGCGGTTTTGGAAAGCTTTATGATGATTATCACTTGGTTAGCCACCGCGCTGTTGATTCGTGCCATATATGGAAAGCTTGACTTTTTTGCATCGGCAATAATAGCTTTGCCCACCATGTTTGTGACAGGCATATTCTTCCCCGGTGTACACCCATTCTATTACAGACGCCAACTTGTGGCACAACCGTATCACAATATAACATACACAGGCATGAGGATGTTTGCGGTATTGGCAATGCTTGTTTTCCACAGGCTTATCGATAAATATCTTGAAAAGATCGAGTGGTATTACTGGTTGTTGCTTACCCTTTCCCTTGCACTTTCAACTGCCATTAAGCCAAGCTTTTTCTATGGGTTTGCTCTAACGCTGTTTTTCTTCTTGTTGTTTGCGTTTTTCCAAAACAGATGCAGACTCAAGCCTTTTTTGATGATGGTTATTTTGGGCAGCGTTGTTTTTTTGTCAATGTATGTAATGTTTGGGCAGGCAACAATACTGTATGCCGACAAACCTTCCGGTCAAAGCAGCGGTATTGAATTTGTTTGGGGCGAGCGCTTTATAAAATACGGTTACTTTGATACCATATGGAAGATTTTATGCAGTTTAGCCTTCCCTCTGCTTGTAGGTATAGCCAATATCAAAAAGCTTAAAAAGACCGAAATTTTCGTTTACGCTATGTACGGGATACAGTTAGCCCTCACCATATTGCTTGCCGAATCAGGCAAACGCGCAAACGACGGTAATTTCTATTGGGGTCTGTATTGCGGTGGTTTCTTCCTGTTTTTGGTTGCCTTCGGCAGATATTGGACCAATGTTAAAGAGTCGACGGAACACGGCAAATATTATAAATACTATATAAATTCAGGTATGATATTAATGGCATTGCACATTGTTTCAAGCGTAGGCTATTGTGCAACCGTTATGCTTGGCAAATCTTATTTGGTATAATAAGTATATACAACAAAAAACAGCCCGTATGGGCTGTTTTTTGTTGTATATATCCCTTTTGAGGTGAATTTGCGAAAGCATTAATCGTTTTCTTGCAGCAGGTAATTGTAAATATTTCGCCTTAAAGCGCCTTTTTTCTCTAATGCCAAAGCCCATTGCCCCAAATGAATTACTTTTATAAGCCGGATTTTTTATCGGCATTATAATTGCCTATGGGAATAAAAGTATTATTTCTTTGTGAAGTGCAAGGGATTACACGGGGCTTATTCATAACAACGGTGCTGTTATCCGGAACGTCTTCAACAACTACGCAATTAGCCCCTATTCTAACATTGTTACCTATGGTTATGCCTCCGATAATTTTGGCACCGCAGCCTATGTATACATTATCCCCTATTTTAGGCGCTCCGCAATTCTTGCTGGAATCTAATGTGTTAGACCCAATCGTAACCTGATGGAAAATAGTACAGCCTTTACCGATAGTAGCACTTAACGAGATAAAAACACCGCTAATACCATGGGGAAACGTAGGCATATCTTCAATTGAAACCGTATACGGTATGCTTGCGTTGTTCCTTACCATTAGCTTTTTATGCAAATACCTGTTGTAATATCTACGTATAGGACTTTTTGAGTGACGCGCACGGGTACGCAACTTCCAATAATACTCGGTGCTTTCTTTTCTTCGTAAGAACTTAATTATCCTTTCAAGCATTGATATCCCCCTACTGATAAAAAACGTTTTTAGTTATAATTTTGCATTGACTTTTATCTTTGCACCCACACTCATCCTGATATACACCCCAAAAGTTAGATGCTTTTGGGGTGTATATCTCATTTTCTTTCTTATTCTGCTTTTACTTCAATGCCTGCATCAAATGCGGGCATAAGCTTTAGCTTAAACAAATTAGCCCTGTGTTTTCTATCGATAAGCTCTTTCTTTGCTTTATCTTCAATAAAGCCGGTGCGGATGTAGGTATCAAGCTCTGCATAGGTAAACCCAAGGTTCTCTTCGTCGGTCTTGCCGCAAAGCCCGTCGATTGGTACTTTTTCAACAAGCTCTGCAGGCAGGTTAAGCAAGTGTCCTATAGCTTTTACTTCCGTTACTGTAAGGTTGCTCATAGGAGAAAAATCGCCTACAGAATCACCGTAGCGGGTGGAGTAACCAACCCAATCTTCAGAAAGATTGCAGGTGTTAACCACTCTGCCGTTGGAGGATTGACTTATGGCATAAAGGGTGGACATTCTTATTCTGGGTGGCAGATTTTCTCGGGATTGCTTGGATATTTCAAGCTCTTCAGGAATAGCGCCAAGTATCCCATCTACCGCGTTTTTGATATTTACTACATAATGCTTTATACCAAGATGATTAACAAGCATAAACGCCTTGTCTATATCGTGCTGTTCTCCTTGGGGCATAAGTACGCCTATAACACGGTCCTTGCCCAAAGCTTCAACGCACAGCGCGGCTGCAATAGAGCTATCCTTTCCGCCGGAAATGCCAAGCACAGCATTACAGCCCTTGCCGTTTTCCTCAAAAAAGTTCCTTATCCATTCAACACATTGGTCTTTGATTTTTACTGCATCAAACATTAAAATTTACCTCCGTTAAGCCTTTGTCTTATGTCGTTTAGGGTATATTCCTTAACCATTTTGCCATCCTTAAACACGGTCTCCAACAGGTTACCTTCTGGTATGTTTTCAGAAGTGTACTCATCTTTGTAGGTCAGCACGCCGTCTTCTTTATAAACAAAGCATAGTCCTTTCTGGCTCTTTTTAAAACCGCCCTCTTTAGGGTTTTTGAACACAGGATAGCACTTGCCGTCAACTTCTGCATAGCAAGCCTTTATGCAAGAGCTGAAGGTATCTCTTGTAAAGGGTTTAAGAATATTGTTCTCCTCAATACAATGCATAGAGAAGGAGCCAACACCAAGTGCAACATTAGAGCAAGCAAAGCCCGCATTCTTTAGTATTTCGTATATCTCCTCGCATCTTTGTACCGTAATGCTGTCACCGTAAATTGCCTTTACATGGGGGTCAAGCACCTTATAGCCTTTAGAGTTTACTGTACCGCCAAACTGTTCCCAAAGCTTAAACACGGTCTTGGTAACCACCTCTACACAGTCACCGGAGTCACCCCTCATCAGCATACAGCCGTTGTGGGCCATTATCTCATCGTGAAGTTGAGGGAGAATATTGTCAATAACGTTCCAATAATCGTAGCTGTCCAACACGCAGGAGAAGCTCGTGTTAGGGTAAAGCTCGGTTAGCATTTTTCTTAAGAATGTAATCTCGTCTCCGTCTACTGCGTAGTTGGAGCACATTACAAAATGCTCGGTAGAAACAGTACCGAATGCAACATCTTCTTTGGTACAATCGCAGTTGAAAATCTTTTCAAGATAAGGAATTGCGGGCACTGTGGCGGTGTTAAGGAAGGACAGACACCAACCTGCCCCTGCCATAAGTGCAGCATCCACGCACATATCTCCGCGGAAGTCAAAAGCACCTAACGCCTTTGCTCTGGGCACTGTATCTTCTACGGTTTCTTCATAGTACTTGTTGACAATATCTCTGTAGGTTTTACCAACAGTTGCAGTTATTTGAGGATACCACATTTCTGCGGATATTAGGCTTTCAAGTGCTTGAGGTAACCAAGCAAAATCGTCGTGGGTGTTGGTTATACCAAACATAGGAACCTTTACGGGAACCATCGTACCTTCCGGTAAGGCTATAATTTCTATGGGCAGATAACCCAATCGGTGTAGTTTTTTGATTTTTTCGGTGCCGTATATCCCTTTGCCTAATGTTGCGTCAAGCACACGGGTGTATTCTGCCACAACCTCTTCCTCGGAAAGCTGAAAGAAGTTTTCGTTAAAATAATCTATAAGCCAGGTTTTACAAAACATTTGTACGCCAAACATAACGACCTTGTCCCAACGCTCAACACGACTCATTCTGGGCGTGTAGTAGGACATAGACTTGGTCATTTTTGGGTGAATCATATCACTGTGTACAGTCTTGTAAAAATCGCATAACAGCATGGGGTTAATGGCTTTGCTCATTTATTAAGCCTCCTTTATATCGACAATTTCTATCATATCGTTGATCTTTGTAAGCACGCTGTTAGTGGTAAATATCTTTTTAATAAGGTCACCCTTTAACAGCTCGCCATCGAAAATTGTGTTCTCACAATGGCTGATGTGTAAATAAATGTTTTTTGCACCCAGCTCTTTAAGCTTTTGAGCGGAGAAATAGAAAGTGCCGCCCTTGGAGCAAATGTCATCAACAATAAGGATGTTTTTGCCGCTTATACTATCCGTATCCCCTGCCACATCAAGCCCTAATATTTTGCCCGTCTTCCAATCTCTCTTTTTTATGCCAAAAGCGTAAGGTAGAGAAATCATGCCGGAATAACGCTTGCCTGCTCCTTCATCCGGATAAAACATCGAAGGGGTTTCGCCCTCTTCTGCCTCTATTCTTTTTATTGCCGCCTCTATAAACTCGGTAGGCTTTTGTACCCTTATGTTGTCAATAAGAGCTTCGCTAACATTAGAGTGCGGGTCAAGCACGGTAACACTTTTAAATCCCAAGGAGTTAATAATCTCCGCAAAGTATTTTAATGTAAATACGTCCTCGCCGCTCTTAACTCTGTCTTGACGCGCATTGGGGATATAGGGCATATACAGGTGCATTTCAGCGCCGCCCTGCGACTTTATATGCTTTGCAAGGTATATAAGCGCAATCATTTCTCTGTCGTTCTCATAAAACCAGGCAATATCAATACGCTCGGTTACAGGCACCTCTTGCTTTAAAAGCATCGTCCCATCAGGAAAGCTGCCTATTTCAATTATTTTACCGTTAAGCTTTATCATAATTAGCCCCCTATTACATTAACTTGACACATCTTCATAGTAGTAAGTGCAGCATTGTGGCTGTCCACGGTTACACCTGCACAGCAGGCCGCATCAACGCTTACTTTGGTTTCAAGGAAGTTTGCTTTCAAAAGAAGTGCGTTGGAAACAACACAGATGTCTGTACAAAGACCTATCAATTCAATTTCGATTTCTTCGGGATTATAGGTTGCTTTGATATACTCGGGCAGCTCTGTCGAGCCGAAAGTGAGCTTTTCTATAGCCTTGTAAGCCCCTTTATCCAGCGCAGTCTGTACTTTGGCATCCAGCTTCCACCCGTCGGTGCCCTTTATACAATGAGGTACGGGAAGATATTTGCCTTCTTGGGTTTCCATATAATTCTCGGCGTGGGTGTCGTATGTAACTATTATGTCACCGTCAAAATTTTCGATTTTATTAACAACGTTATCGACTATGGCAACTGCCTGGGCGGAACCAAGTGCGCCGTCTACAAAATCCTTTTGCATATCAACAACTATAAGTACTTTTTTCATAACAGTTCTCCTTAATCAATGCTTTTAAGCAGCAATTTAAAATGTGTGGAATCTTCAAGTATTATCCCGCTATCCTTTTTTATCTGTTGTTTTATAAAAGGCAAGGTATAATGCTCTTGATATACTATCTCATAATTAGACGGGATCTTTGATAAAAGGGTTTCCACCGTAATCGGAAAATAATTCTCTCTTACCTCTCTGTCCCAATTTTCGGTGTATCGATATTTTAATAGATAGTGGATTAAATTAAAGCGAATGCTTATGGGACCCCAAAAGCTTTCATATTCCTTCAGTTTTTCAGGAAACAAGTTCCTCGCTTTTTGCACGTCAAGCTCGTCTGCCATCAGCTTTATCTTGTCCGAAAGCATCATGTCTCTTATAGCAATGTATTTAAATCCGCTACCAAAAACTCTTCCCCAAAACTCATCAACGCTTTCTGCAGTGCCGTATGAATACACCTCATGAAGGGTGCTTGATATATTAAGCACCGTGCTTTCGGCACAAAGCTTTATGTCATCCCATTTAGAATAGAAATTCGCTTCGGGAACCATGGTCTTTGCCAACTCAATCATTTCCTCGCTTATATCGTACCCCACGTAATTATGCTCCGGAAACAAATATCCAAGCGCCCTTATTAACACCCCGTTGGCGCATCCAAAATCTAAAATATTTTCTACCGAGTCAAAAAGCTTATCCATAAAAAACATTTTGTCCAGCAATGATTTTTCCATTTTTTGCACATAACCCGTAAGGTCTGTTACTTCGTGCATTCCATACACCCTCTTTCGTCGTGATTAGTCTATGATTTTCGCTTAAAAAGCCTTGCAGGTCTGTGACCGACACCTTCTGTAAACTCATCGGTTTCTATAACGTAGGGTGCAGCCTTGCGCCTAAAGTTAGCCGTTAAAAGCGAGGTGCCGCTTAAGGTCTCCTGCACCTTTTGCAAGGCAGACAACGTGAACTTTTCAGGCAGATAATCAAAAGCAAGCTCAAGCTTTTTGGCTTTACTGCGCATGGAATAAAGGGCGGTGACTATTATTTTGCTGTGATCGAATGCAAGCCCGATATTAGAAACCACCACAAAACGACCATCTGCAGACTTTTCTGCAGTCTCAACAAGTGTAGCCTGCAATTCTTCCTCGTCGCTTTTCAGCTTAAGGCTTATCACGCCATCCTCGCTTTGATTAAAGCTGACCTCAAACCATTTGGCGTTTATTGCGTCGCTGCCATTCATAACAACAACTTCTTCGCTTACTATTGAGGTAAAAGCGGAGGATATTATCCGCCCTCTTGGATCTCGATTTGGGTTGCTGAACATACCCACGGGGATAAGGCGTGCAGGCTGTAAATTAGTCTCTTCTTTCAACTCACGAAGTGCGCACTCCTCTATAGTTTCCGTGGGCCTTAAAAAGCCGCCCGGTAACGCCCAATGGTTCATAAACGGATGCTCGCCCCGCTTTATTAAAAGAAGATGCATTTTTGGCTCGGAGTTCTTGCGACGATTGTCGTCGTCTTCGTCAAACATAGAGAACACCGCAATATCTGTTGCTACCGACGGCCTTTCGTATTTGTTTATATCGTATGCGGATAAAAACAGCTCTTCGCCATTAGTTTGGGTGGCACTTTTCTTTTTAAATGCAAGCGCCAGCTCCTCTTTGGAGCGCTCTGAATAAAACAAGGGTATAACACCGTTTATATAGTCAGCTCCTCTTTCTGTTAGATATATTCTCTCGCCAACTATCTCCATAAGCTTGTTATCGAGTACAAACTTTACCTCGTCGGCAAACATTTCGGCAAACTCAATACCAAAACGCTTTTTAAAGGCCGCCATATCAATAAAAGCAAAGTAAAACGCCACAGATACCATCTTTGCCACCGATTCTTCTATGGGTAGCCTGTATATATCCTGTAGAGGAAGCTTGCCGGCGTTAATAGCGTTGCGGTATTTGTCCATTCGCTTGTCCGCGGCGCCAAGGTTATAGGCGAGATAATTCATCCCCAAAGATTGGGCGCCCAACCCCATCCCAAGATAGGGAACGCCGTTAATTACTCGTTTTGTCAGGTAATCACTTGTTCCGTAATCACCCTCTACCTTGCTAAAGGTGTTTTTACCAACATTGGCTTTATAGCCGTTTTCTGTTAACAACTTATATGCTATCTTATACTGATACATAGCTTTGTAAATGGAAACACCGCCGGCTTCGTACTCAAGCTTTGTTCCCTTGTAACGGTTGCGGTAAAGGGTTATGTGCTCCGGCGATAAACCTATTGCATAATGAAGGGTGTTGTCAAAATCTGTGTCGGTCTGATGCAAAAAACCATACATCAGGTCAATATTAAAGCTTGTAAAGCCCGCGGCGCGGATGTTGCTGACAGCTTTTTCGTAAATGCTTGTGTTACCGTCGCGCCCAAGCTCTAAAAGCAACTTTTCCGACACCGTTTGTACGCCCATGCTAATACGCTTGTAACCCATATTAAAAACAGCCTTAAGCTTTTCCGGCTCGTTCGCGGCGATAAGCGGCGTTGTCTCTATGCTAAAGACTGTGCCCTCTTCTATATCGAATAAGCTGTAAACCGCTTCTGTTATCCGTTTAAGGTTTTCTACCGAAAGCTTGGTAGGCGTGCCGCCGCCTAAATCATACCCCACAACCTTCTTGCCCTTGACGATAGGCGCGTACATTTCCATCTCTTTAAGCAGCAGGTTTACATATTCGTTCTCTATAACCTCATCTGTGTTTTCAAGCACAACATACTCGCAAAACTTACATCTGGATTTGCAAAACGGAACATGTATATACAAAGATAGCTCCTTTGCACTTTGCCACTCCTCGCCCACAAACGCCTTTATCTCATCCTCATCCTTAAGCTTGTATCCCATAAACGAGTTGGGGGTTAAAGGATAGGCAGTATTTGCGTAGTGGTGATACAGCAAGCCTGTTTCGTATACTTTTTTACAGTCCATTTTGCGCACCTCTTTCTTATTCACGTTTTGATTATATCACAATGATAATAAGTTGTCAATAGCTTTTTAAAAAATATTGGGGATAAGAAAAAATCCTATCCCCAACAAACTATATTTTAACAAGCTCGTAGTCTCGTGTGCCGCATCCAAGAGCCGCAGCCGCTTCTATTGTATGCACGCCGTTTCGGCTTTCGATTCGTTCTATTAAATGCGCCCTGCCCTTGTCCTCAACGGCGTAAACCAAATCAATGCAGGCTTGGTCGATAGCCACAGGGTCAGTAGAAACCAACACACCGATATCTTCAATACAAGGGTCTTCCGCAATAGCGCAACAGTCGCAGTCCACGCTCATATTTTTCATTACGTTTACGTAAACAATGTTGCCGCCGAAGTATTCAGTAACACTTTTTGCCGCATCCGCCATAGCTTCAAGAAAACTGTCGTGGTCTGCAGTCCATATCTTTTCAGGCTCTCCTGCACCGTGAATATACGCCTTGCCGTAAGAGGACGCCACCCCTATGGAAAGTTGCTTTAAAGCACCGCCGTATCCACCCATAGGATGTCCCTTAAAATGTGAAAGCACCAACATGCTGTCATACTTTTCAAGATTTTTGCCCACGTAGTTTTTCTTAATAACCTTGCCACCTGCTATTTCAAGCACTTTATCCGGTCCTTCTGCATCGAGCAGATCCACATCATAAAGGTCGTTCCAACCGTGATAATCAAAAAGCTTTAAGTGTTTTTCGGTAGTGTTGCGCTCTCCGTCATAGGCGGTGTTGCATTCAACAACCGTCCCCTTAACATGGTCTATAATAGGTTTCCAAAAATCGGGCTTCAAAAAATTTTGATTCCCCTTTTCACCGGAGTGAACTTTTATCGCCACGTTACCAACAAGCTCTATACCTAAAAGCTTATATAGGGTCAAAACTTCATCAGGTGTAATAGTCTTTGAAAAAAGCACTTTAGCTTTACTCATAGTCTTCTCCTTCCGTGTGTTGCTGTTTAGTTAAACTATGTGGCACAAGGCAACCTTGTGTTATATAAGCAATATATTAGGCTTGCGTTTTTTGCGTTTTTATTGATAAAGCTCCAGCTCGGACATAAAGAATATCTTGTTTGTAATACTCTTTACACCTATCTGCACACAATCAAACTGTGTCGCATCAAAATCTGCAAAGAATGCAACCGTCATATCATCGTACTTCATATAATCCGAATCCGCATCGAAGGTAGCAAGAACCGTCCATTTTATACTGCCGTCCGATTGCGTAACGCCACCAAGCAAGTCGAAGGCGCCGGGCGCATTTACTCTGTTGAAGAACACACCTACACCTCTTGCGCTTATCGCATTGGTTAAGTCGTAGCCAATCAGCGATATATACGCCTGCTCGTTGCTTGCGGCAGTTTCGCCGTTCGCATTATAGGCGTTGTTGAGGCTATTTATCTTCCAATAGGTTTCGCTACCGTCGGTTTTACCTTTGCTTCCGCGCACACCGTCGCAGGATGCCGCCATCCCCTGGATAGAACTATAGCCTGCGCGCCCCCAACCCGATGTGGTCTTATAGAACACGTTACCAAGACCTGCAAGCATATATTCCTTAACAGTGCTGTAACCTGCGGCGCTTACGTCATCACTGCTGACGGACATATAGTTAACTCCGTTTCCGCCCGTTTCCTCAAGGCTGAAGCTGCCGCAAAGGGAGCATTTGTACGCCTTTAAGCCTGCCGCCGCAAGAGCTGTATCGTTTGCGTTGTCTATGTATTCGGTATTGCTGTGCTCTCCGCCGTCGAAAAGGCTGAATTTGTACTTTTCAAGATACTTATCCATAAGTGTTTGCAAACCTAACATATCGGGTACCGAATCAAAAACTGCATCAAAATTAGTTGTGCCCGTGTTGTAATAACTGGAGATAAACGCATCCGGGTCATATTTGCTGTTGATGGAAGTATCGGTACAAAACGCGTAGCTTTGGCCGACAGCGCTTTTACCCGTTATCGCACAATACGCCATTTGTGCGGTGATATATCCCGAAAGCATATTTTCGTGGTAAGTATCGTTTTTGTTAACTATAAACGTATTCTTATTGTAGGTTTTCGTAGCGCCGGGAACCGACTCGTTCCCTTGCCAAACATCATACACAAGCTTCCCCCAGTTTACTATGCCAATGCCCTTGTTCTGCAAGGTTGAAAGGGCGTTTTTGATGTTGCTGTGCCCAGCCTGATAGGTATAAGAATGGCAGAGGTAATAAAACTCTGTCTTGGAAGACGGATAAAGGTCTATTATTTTTTGTACATCTGATGCCAAAGCGGAATTATTTTCACCTGCTTCAGAAATGAAAACGTAGTCTATCGTGCTTAAAAAATCCTCTGTGCAGTCTACAAGATAATTTTCGTAAATATAATCAAGGTTCCTTCCACCCCAAACGTAGTCGTAAACGTTAACGCTTTCGCCGTTTGCTGTACACAACTGCTTGAAGTAGCCTTTGTCTGTTTTGGTTTGGCTGCCGTTATTTACGCAGTAGCCGTAATATATGAACGAGTTACCTATAAACATTACGTTTTTACCGTCTATAGAACGTACAGCCGCGCCGTTTTCCGTATAGGACTTTTCGGTTTTATTACAAATACTGCAAATGCGTGATGTTATTATTTTGCCCAAACAGTTATACGTTTCGGTTTCCGCCCAGCTTGAGAATTTGTGTGTGCAAACAAGCGGATTTTCACCGGATATATGTTTTCTTACGGCGGCAATGTCTGCAGTAGAAACAATACCGTCGAAATTAACGTCCGAAGCGGCAAGGCTGGACTCGGACAAGGCGCATCCACCGGTTAAGTACAATCTCAACATAGCGTAATCGGTGGTGTTGACCATACCGTCACCGTTTGCGTCACCGACTATAATTTCGCCGACGCTTGTGCTGGCTGATGAAGTTTGACACGCCAAAGTAAACGCGGATAAAAGCAGTGCTATGCAAAGAAATAACGAAATCCTTTTCGTCATAGTATCATCTCCAATTCAAATATTTATTACTTTGATAAGTTTATGCTTTTAGCGATGTCGGCTGCTTATTTAGTATATCATCTTTGTTTTCGAATGTCAATTTTTTTTGGCATATAATGTTATCTTCGGGCGGGTTTGAAAAGCATTTCATCTAAAAAAGCAAGTAGCATTTTATACAATTAAACATTCGTTATTATAGGTGGCTTGGTTACTTGATTTTATCATCAAAATACGATACCCATACCGATACGATTGCACGAGCAGCGGTATCTGTTTTGAGAAGAGGTCCCGAAAAAGAACTGTGCTGAAAAAGGCCATCGAAAAATCGATGACCTTTTGAAAATAATCAGCAAGACTTGAAATTGTATATCGGTCTTATAAACTCAATATCAGAGACTGTTTCGTCTATAAAATCAAGTATCCGCCCAGGAGATTTGTATGCCATCGGGCATTCGTCGATTGAACCCTCATTCGCCGTTGTGGTAAACATTCCTTCCATTTGGCGTTGATGATCCTCTACGGTAAAAGCGTATCTTGCTTCTGTTCTGCTGCACGCACGTCCCGCACCGTGAGGAGCGGAAAAATTCCAATCTGGGTTTCCTTTACCCAACCCAAGCACCGCCCCATCTCTCATATTAAGCGGTATTATCACCCTTTCGCCAAGACGGGCAGAGATAGCACCATTGCGAAGCATCATATGCTCTGTATCGATGTAATTGTGAACGCAAGAAAACCTATCCGTTATGCCAAATAGTGATAGTTTAGAATTCTGACAGCGTGTACATAGAGTTATTTGAACTCATACGGAGTTTGACATCGTGTTCCGGCATGGTGAATCTGATTGCAAAACCTTTTCTGTCCTCATAGCTGACACTAAGTCTTTCGTCGTCCAGATAAAAACAGTAGTCGGTATCAGTAGCAATATATGGATAATATAGTGTAACTTTCTGACCAGCCCTGTAGGACGATTTTGCACGTTTATATAAATCTTTTTGTCCGCAATAGTCTACTTTATATCTATTGGCTGAACAGCCGGAAAATAAGACCATAAACACACCTCCGATTATAATAGTATCAGCCTCGCAATAATTGTTTTAACCTTCATATTGCCACCTTTCTTACTATTATAACACAAATATTTTAAATTCGCAACAATATTAAAAGACAAAAAAGAGCGGACTTTACGAAGAAATGCAAAATCTTTCCCTGATATCTATTGAATTTAGTTCAAGTCCTCCCTGATATCTTTTTCGGTATTATTATTTCATATTCTCCTTGGCAGTGTTGATGGAAGAAATTTGAATCCTTTTGACTTCGATACAGTTATCAAGCATTTTTTCATCATCAATCACCCTTTTTAGTGGAGTTTGCTCTACGTTCTCTTATCCAAAACGTTAAACCAATGCAAGCCCTTTCTGCTGATAAAATAATCTCCTTCCGAAAAATCATGGTCGGGCATACCCCAACTCATACTATACATAAGGTTAGCCCCTCTTGCATTTTCAAAACACACAAAGCCGTCATAAGCTTCTACTCTCCATTCTATATTTTTAGAAGTCAGAGATTCGATTATTTTATCTCGACACCCCTTCATCGAGGGCGGCAACAAAAACTCCCCGCGTTCAGCTCGCGCTCCAAGAGAATCGTAGTATATCACTTCCCACTTTGTGTCTGAAGACGGAATAAAACCTATGTACTTTATCTCACTGTCTTTTTCCACCTCGGTATTATAAAATTCGTATACTTCTTTTGCCGTAATTTCAAAATACTTTTTGTTGTCGTCAAAGCCCGTAAATACCTCGCCGCCATACTTTAAAACAACGTAGTCATCGTATAGCGAAAACGCAAAATTTGCCAACACAGCCAAAACCAACACCGCAATTATCACACCGATGTGAGAGGAAACAAAGGTTTTAATACTTCTCCAGCATTTTTTCATCATCAATGATTTTCCCCTTTCATATTTTCTGCACAATTTCTCCGTTTGTATCATAGCGAACCACAAAAACTAACGTCTATAACAACTTTTGTAACAAATGGTTTCGGTTTGTTATTTACTTCAAGATCATTCCAATGTTGTAAATTAAACCATTATCATCGCATATTCCGATACTAAACATTGCATCCCTCCTTTATGCCATATATTAACACAGAACGCATAACATGTCAAACTAATAGGAATCGTAGTATTTTACACCACGATTCCTTTTAATTAAGCGCTTATTTGTATTTCTTGATACTATTAGGTTCTTTAGGCTGATATGCAAGCCAAGTAGATGCTGTTCCGGCAGCGGTGTTAGCAGAAGAAATCGCAAGTTGCGCCATAAGCTTTCAATTAAAGTTAACATAGGCTATGCAACAAACTATTTTACAGTCATTCATACTAAGTTTTAAGACACAAAGAATTAACAATTAAAAACAAAAAATAGGCGTATTCGATGAAAAAAACATCGTAGGCTACGCCCCTAAATATGTTATTCTTCGGTTTGGCTTCCTCTCGATGGTCCAAAAAAGGCCTTTACATCTTTTTATCCGCATCGTATTTTTAGGCACAAAAAAACCCAGAAACCCTTGCAGTTACTGGGTTTTTTGGCGGTGCATCTTTTTTGGCACCCCTTCTTGGTTGCGGGAGCAGGATTTGAACCTACGACCTCCGGGTTATGAGCCCGACGAGCTACCGGACTGCTCTATCCCGCGAAATATATGACACTGTCACCCCCGAAGGGAGACCATGTGTTTTTTTAATGGTGCCGGAAACCGGGCTTGAACCGGTACGAGATTTAAGTCTCACGGGATTTTAAGTCCCGGGCGTCTGCCAATTCCGCCATTCCGGCGTCAGCAAGGGTTATTATACCCTATACTTTATGATTTGTCAAGACCTTTTTTGATTTTTTTGTTTTTACTTTTCGACATTACGCTTCAAGTGTCATTCCGTACAACTTGTTTATCCCTTCGCAAGCAGTATAACCGATATGAAACTGTTGAGGTGTTTGTGGGTGGGATACAGAAAAGCGGTTACCGTTAATTTCTGCGATAATGATACCGTTACATACCTCTACGGTCATTTCTATGGGAGCTTCGTTTTCTATTTTGAAGCTTTGGGCAAGTATCTTTGTTGGCTTTACGGGATGCTCTTTTCTTTCCGGAAAAGGCACAATGTACCAAATGTTACATCCCTGTTCCCAAGCCACAACCTCATAATGAACGCCGTAAAACAGATGTTTTGTCCCGTCTTTACCAACCGCCTCTTTAATATCGTTGCCAAAGACGATAAGCGGCGCACCGTATTTATTAAAATTGCACTTTACCGAAAGGCTTGCTTTTTTGTAGGTATCTTTTGTTATTATGCTTATATATTCGTATTCATTTAAATCATTGTCAAAACGGTTGGCAAGACAATCTTTTTGTTTTTCGAAAACCGGATAAGACTTTACTATTGGAGAATATACATACATAAAATCCTCTTGCCAAGAGTTGTCTTTTGAAAAATCATATTCTTTTTTCATCGTTATACAGCTCCTTTTCGGTTGCATTATACTACAATTGAACCGTTTTTGCAATGCTTGACTTTTAAATGCCCGTATAATATACTGCAAAAAGGAGGCGACACTATGGGCTGTATATTTGAGCTGTTATATGAAATAGTCTTTGAAATTTTTGGCGAATATTATATTAATCTTATGACTATGGTAATACCTCCGAAAAAATTTTATGTAACCACTGAATCAAAACTACGCAAACTGTTAACCGTATATGCTGTAGCTTTGGTCTTGCTTATAATTGCGGGACTTGTTATGGTCCTTCAAAACAAAAAGGCGATACAGCATATTGGCGGATATTTTTTATATATACCTATGGGATTGATAATAGTGCAGATACTTACAGGGCTTGCCGTTAGAGCAGCATACAAAGATAATTGACAAAACAGCCGTATGCCTTTGTGCATACGACTCAAGCTGATGACAAACCTTGTCATCAGC
>JAZUQW010000311.1:0-3453 GCA_045605905.1 Eubacteriales bacterium | reverse complement strand
ATGAAGCCCAGGCATACACTAAATACATATTTAGGCTTGTTGTTTACGATTGCTTCTTTGGCAGGTATAGTTGTGTTGTTTATAAACTATATGGTGCCCGATATTACCAGTTCGGCTGAATCTATTGCCCTTGCCGCAGAGGAGAATTACCCTAAAGCTAAAGAATTTTTGGCAAAATACGGGGTACAGCTTCAGGGTGTGGAAAACTTCTTTAAAGATTTTTCTGTGGACAAGGCTTTAGATCTTGTTTCTGATTACATAACCATCAATTCCAGAGAGATGGTAGATACTGTCATAAGTGCGGCGGGTACTACAGTCAGTATTGTGATTTCTGTGTTCTCTTGTATAGTATTTTCCATATATATGATATCGGGTAAGAAAAAACTGAATATTCAGGCGCGTAAGCTTGTTTATGCTTATACCCCCAAAAAGTTTGCGGATAAGGCTTGTTATATCGGTAGCCTTTTCCATAAGACCTTTACAAGCTTTATTTCAAGCCAGTGCTTGGATGCTTTGTTGCTTGCGTTGATACTGTACGTGGGCATGACTCTTTTCAGGTTGCCTTATGCCGGCATGATATGTGTTCTTACAGGTATATTGGCACTTATCCCTTACGTAGGTGCTTTCGCTTCGTGCATTTTAGGTGCGATACTTATCCTTTTAACAAGTCCCGTCAAGGCGCTTATCTTTTTAGCCGTATTTATGGTGGTTCAACAGCTTGAAGGTCAGTTTATATATCCCCATTTGGTTGGCGGCTCTGTAGGCTTGCCCGCTATATGGACTTTGTTTGCCGCTTTAATCGGTGGCGAGCTTATGGGCCTTTTCGGCATTATGTTTTTTATTCCTCTTGCCGCTGTTATCTATACTCTCATTAAAGAGGGTGCAGGCAGGCGTCTTAACAAAAAGGGCGTTGTTGTTGAGTCGCCCTTGGAGTTGGAAGAGCGTGAGAAGCGCCGCGCTCAAAAAGAAAAACGTGATAAGCGTAGAAGCGAACGCATAAAACGCAAAATTGAAAAACGTCGTAAAAAGTCGTATTATTATGATGATAATGACGATGTAGAGGATAACGATTAACTTTAGTTGTTAAAATTACACAAAATCGAAATCAGCGGATGTGGCAAATTCTACATCCGCTTTTGTTTGTTTTTACCAATCTTTTGTTGACAAATAAGCTTTGTTGAAATATAATTAACTTGTTAATTGTTAACAAGTTAATTATTGTAAGGAGGCAATAGTTTGGAAGAGAATAAAATAAGCAGAGAAACTCTTGTAAAGCAAACGGTTAGGCAGTTTATACGCGCTAATAAGCTTCATAGGGAAGCTTTTGGCCGTTTTGCAAACAGATATGGGTTGCACAGAGGTCAGCACCGTATGCTTATGTTTATTTGCAAAAAAGGCGGCGGCGTTTCACAAAAGGAAATTGCCGAGGCGTTGGATGTAAGTCCTGCAGCAATAACCGTTATGCTGAATAAGCTTGAAGAATCGGGCTACATTAGACGTGTTACCTCTACTCTTGACAGCCGCGTTAAACAAATCCATCCTACGGAAAAAGCTGTTGTGCTGGTTACCGAATCGAGAAATTATTTTGACGGCTTGGAGATAACTCTGCTGTCGGGTATCGAAGAAGAGGACTTGAAAAAACTGTGTGTCGCCTTTGAGAAAATGCAAGAAAATATGCAAAGCATGCCCAAGGAGGTGTGATTGACTTGAAAAGATGGATGAAATATGTCAAGCCGTATAAATGGGCTTTTATTTTAGGACCGTTATGTATGATCATAGAGGTTGTGGGTGAAGTAGTATTACCCAAGCTTTTGCAAATGATAATCGATGGCGGCGTTGGTGACGATATTGCCGCAGGCAAGGGCACAACATATATAATAACAATGGCGGCGCTTATGGGTGTGACTGCAATACTTATGTTGTTGGGCGGTGTCGGTGGCGCGTATTTCGGCGCAAAGGCATCGGTTGGCTTTGCTTCTGATCTGCGTATGGATGCATATAAAAAAATACAAAGCTTTTCTTTTGCAAATATAGATAAGTTCCGAACAGGCTCTTTGGTGACAAGATTAACCAACGATATAACTCAAATGCAAATCTTTGTAAATATGTTGCTTCGTATGTGCTTGCGTTCCCCGGGCATGATAGTGGGCGCAACCGTAATGGCAATCATAACAAATCCGAGGCTTGCAAGCATTTTGTTGATTTCCATTCCTTTGATTTTGGCTGTGATTTTCTTTGTTATCCGTGCAGGCTTTCCCCGTTTTTCAAAAATGCAGGGTAAAATAGATAACCTTAATACCACTGTTCAAGAAAACCTTACCAATGTTCGCGTTGTAAAATCCTTTGTAAGAGAGGATATAGAAAAAAGCAAGTTCTACAAGGCCAATGGTGAGCTTAAGACAGCAGGGCTTTCTGCAATGAACGTTATGATCTTTATGCAACCTTTAATGATGTTGCTTATTAACGGTACAATCATAACGGTGCTTTGGCTTGGCGGCAACCAGGTTATCGGCAACACAATGTCCCGCGGTGAGCTTTCGCAATTTCTTACTTATGTAAACCAAATACTTATGTCGCTTATGATGGTTACCATGCTGTTTATAAACGCATCCCGTGCAATCGCCTCTGCAAAGCGTATAAGCGCGGTCTTGGATGAAGAGCCCGATATTAAAGATGGCGATTCTTGTAATCAAGAACTTACCGTTAAAGAGGGCGGTATTCGTTTTGAAAATGTTTCCTTCAGGTATTATAAAAACAGTCACGACAAGGTTTTGGATAACATAAGCCTAAACATCCCCGCGGGCTCAACCGTAGGCATTGTGGGCTCTACAGGTTGCGGCAAAACAACACTTGTTTCGCTCATCCCAAGGCTTTACGATGTGGATGAGGGTGCTGTGTATATAGATGGCGTTAATGTAAAGGACTACAGCCTTGTTAATTTGCGTGACGGTATAGGTATGGTGCTTCAAAAGAACGTGCTGTTTTCCGGCACGGTGGAGGATAATCTCCGTTGGGGTGACGGTGACGCCGCTGATGAAGAAGTGCGCACAGCAGCCATCCACGCTCAAGCAGATGGCTTTATTTCTGAAATGGAAGGCGGCTATAAGGGTGACCTTGTACAGGGCGGCTTGAATGTTTCGGGCGGTCAAAAGCAAAGGCTTTGTATTGCGCGCGCCTTGCTTAAAAAGCCCAAAATTTTAATATTGGATGACTCTACAAGTGCGGTGGATACCGCTACCGAGGCACGCATAAGACAGTCGTTTAAAACCGACCTTAAGGGCTCAACAAAGTTGATAATAGCCCAGCGTATCAGTTCTGTTATGGAATCCGATATGATAATCGTTATGAACGACGGCAAAATAACAGGCATCGGCACTCACGAGGAGTTGCTTAAGAACAACGACGAATACAAGTCGGAGGCCAAGCGGTCTTAGGAAGACAATACTCAGGAAC
>JAZUQW010000310.1:0-7056 GCA_045605905.1 Eubacteriales bacterium | reverse complement strand
TTTTGCGCACAGCGCAAAAATCTTCCTTTTCTTTTATCTTTTCTCTTTTATCTTTTCTCTCGCGAACGAATGTGAGCGGTGGGGTATTTTATTATCCCATAGAAGGCAATTGGTCCTCCGCCTCGCCGTAGACAGCGTTTAGTTTTTCCCAAGTTATGGGGCCCACAATGCCATCCACCGTCAAGCCGTAAGCGTTTTGGAAGGCATAGATCGCATCCCTTGTGTTAACACCGAAGATACCGTCTGCCTCTAACGCGGGGATTGCGGAATTATAGCGGTTAATAACATTTAACAGCTCTTGAATATAGAATACATTATCACCCCGACTGCCTCTTTGCAGCGGCGTGCCGGGATAAGGCCGCGGCCAGCCCGATACAGCCCCGCCTTGAGTTTGACCGGGAAATTGTGTTTCGCCAACCTCGTTATACAGGGTGGTTATATCGTTCCAAGTGGCTTCGTTTACCGTACCGCTTTGAGGAAGCCCCAGCACCCCTTGAACAATACGCACCGCGTTTTGCGTTTCGCTGTCGTATATGCCGTTAAGGGTTACGGTGGGCACCTGCGGAAACTGCCCCGACCGCGAAATTGCGTTGATGTACCACTCCATTCGCAGTACATTGGGGCCGCGGTCGCCTAAAACAAGGTCGTTGCCCGGGTACTGCCCTTCTTGAAACTCCTCGCCTTCGCTTTCCAGCTCTGCCAGCTTTTTAACCGCGTTATATATGTACAGTATTCGATACCAGGTTTCTTCGTCTACGGTGCCGCTTTGGTCAAGGCCGAATGCCTGCTGAAAGGCGCGCACGGCGGTTTCGGTGTTACCGTCATAGACACCCTCGGGCAGCAGAATAAAGGGTATTGCGGGGTAATTGATAGCTATGCGGTTAAGTCGGTTTTGTACCGTAAACACATCGGCTCCCGTGCTGCCCGCCGCAAGAGGCGTGCCCGGGTAGCTGTCGGGGTCGCTTTCTGCTATCTGCGCCCGACGGATCTCGGTGTCTTGACCGTAATAGTAGCGAACTATCTCCAAGGAGTCATATCCCTGTTGCGCCAGCGTGACCGTACCCCATTGGGATAACCCTGTGCAGGCACTGCGCACTCCGTCGCAAAACTGTGCGAAGATGGGCTCTATAAAGCCTCGACGTGCAATGTAGTGGTTAAAGATGCCGTCCACAATACTTTCTACATTGGCAAAGAACTCGCGGCGGTGAACAAAGTACTGATCAAATGCGGGGGATGCGGATATATCAAAGTCATAGCCTTGGGAGGGATACCACTCGGTGTAGAGTCGGTTAAGCACAAAGGTAACCTCGGCATTGATGTTGGCAATTAGTGAGTTTTCGGGCCAGGTGGGGTATATCTCGCTGCAGGCGACGTTTTTTACGTAGTCGATAAAGGGGACAGTCACGTTTACCGCGTTGGAGTTAGGCGGCCCCAAATGCACCGTTACGTTCTCGGGGATGACCACCGCTTGGGGTGCGGCGGCAAACACCGTGGCGGCACGGTCGGCGGGCGGCGATGTTTCGGAAGTGACGAATTTTCCGTGGGGTGGCAGGTTTATAACGTCCTCGGTGGCGCCGTCCGCATCATCAAGCCGCACCATGTCATAGCTGCACACGCTTTCTATTCCGTCAAACACCTGCACGCCGTAAACGGTAATAGAGACATAGCCGGGGAAGGTGATGCGCAGATCATACACCGCAAAGGGGCGCACAGGCGGGTTGGGCATTAAAGAAAAGCGTTTTGGCGGCGCAGGTACCACCGCGCGGGCGATGCCGTTTCTGTCAGTGGTTAGCCGCTCGCCTCTGTTAAGTATCTCAACGGTAGCGCCCGCAAGCTGAAGCCGACCTTCCATATGAGTAAGGCGCACAACGATGGTGCCTCTTGCGCCCATATAACCGTTCATAAAAAATCACCTCTTGTTTTACAATATATGCAGGTGTTGACAAGAGGGTGATTTTTTGATATACTTCTACCGTAAAGAATATAAAACGGCGGATGTGATGCTTTTTTGCATCCTTGTCGGGGGAGGAAGGTCTTTCTTCTTCGGGGATAAGGAAACCACGGTGTAACTCCGTGACAACAGCCATTACCGTAACAGTCGGAATGCTTATCCCGCCGTTAAATGCAAAAGCACCCTTGGGCAACGGAAGGGGGCGGCATTATAACAAGCTGTGCTTTTTTACAGGGGGAAAGGGGCAGCTTGGGTTTGTTGTGCTGTCCTTTTTTCGGAAGGGCGGCTTTTGTTTATTCTTTTCGTAAAAAAACAAATTAACGAAAAGGAGAGATTTTCATGAGCAAATTTACAAAGCTTTTATCCCTGTTATTATGCCTTACTATGCTTTGCAGTGCGGTTATCGCCTGCGGGCAGGTTGAGGAAAAGGAAGGAAAAGGTACAGACCTTTGGGCGGATGCCAAGTATACCAAGGACACCATCGTGGGCGAAGGTGAAAAAACCGTAACGGTTAAAGTGGAGGCGGGCGGCAAAAGCATAGAGCTGACAGTAAAAACCGATGCCGCTACCCTTGGGGAAGCCTTGCTTGACTATGGGATTATCAAAGGCGATATGGGCGACTTTGGTATCTACATTAAGGAAGTTAACGGCATAAGCGCAGACTATGATACCGACGGCTACTATTGGGGCTTTTACCAAGACGGCGAGTATATGATGACAGGCGTTGATGCCACAAACATTTCCGGCGGGGAGCATTTTGAACTTGTACGCACAAAGTAAAAAATTAAGCTTAAGGGAAATGGCGATATTTGCCATGTTTGCTACCCTTATGCTTATATCAAAAAAAGTATTGGAGTGGGCGCCCAATATACACCTGCTTGGTATGTTTACCATGCTGCTTACCCTGTGTTATGGCAAAAAAGCCCTTATACCCCTGTATTTATATGTGTTTCTTAACGGCCTTTTGGAAGGCTTTAATCTGTGGTGGTTTCCCTATTTGTATATATGGACCATACTGTGGGGCATAACAATGCTGTTGCCTAAAGGGCTAAAGCCCAAATACGGCGCGGTGGTGTATCCCCTGATATGCGGATTACACGGTTTTGCCTTTGGCACTTTGTACGCACCCGCCCAAGCACTGATGTTTGGCTTTGACTTTGAAACAACCTTGGCGTGGATAGCATCGGGCTTGCCCTTTGACCTGCTGCACGCCGCGGGCAACTTGGCGGCGGGAGTATTGATACTGCCCCTGTACGAGCTGATGAAACGCATTGACCCAAAAGCGCCGGGCTTTAAAAACAAATAGCGGCTACACCCACAAATTATCACCCCAAACAACCCTGCACAAGCTTGCAATTGCCTTTAATATGACCCTTGCGGAGTTTTTGGATTTTAAAGAGCTGAATGAATACAGTTTTGGAGATGAGCGCGAGGATTAATGCGGCTATTTTATTTGTGTTTATGCCGATTTTTACCTGTCACGCTATTGACAACAGACTTGTTGCGGTGTATAATAATTCCGTATCATAATGTTTTGGAGGAAGCCCCATGAAAAAGTTTGGTTATCTTTTAATGACCTTGTTGCTTGCTTTCTGCATGGTATTTTTTGCAGGCTGCGGTGATAAAGAGTCCGAAGGAAACAACGGCACCGCTAACGGTACTATCCAGTCTGCCGACGGTAGCTACGAATTAAAATACAGTATGTACGGCAGCAAAGGTACCGTTGCCGTTACAGGTATAAAGGGCACCACACCCGAAAAGTTGGAGATACCCGACTCTGTTGAGGGTATTACCATCACCCATATTTATGACGAGGCATTTGCTGACGAAACCAACCTTAAAGAGGTTGTTTTGCCCAGCAAGTTGGAAGGTATAAGATCCGGTGCCTTTAAAGGCTGTTCCAACCTTACCACAGTTAACCTGCCCGAAACTCTTGTTGAAATAAGCGACAACGCTTTTCAGGGTTGTTCTGCTTTGGCGCTTGAAATTAAGGATAGCGACATAAAGCTTGGTGCTTTGGCGTTTAGAGACTGCGTTAACATCACAAGTGTTGAGCTTGGCGGTTCTTCTATAGGTCTTGAAGCTTTCTATGGCTGTACAGGCATTACCTCTGCAGTTATCTCCTCCGAGACCATTGACGAAAGCGCATTTTTAGGCTGTGCTAACTTGGCAACAGTTACTCTTAACGACGGCGTTAAGACCGTTGGCAAGACCGCGTTTAACGGCTGTAAGCTTATTACCGAGGTTGTATTGCCCGACAGCGTAACCACCGTTGGTGAAGGCGCGTTTTATGACTGTGACGCCATAACCTCTATCGATTTTGGCTCTTCTCTTACCTCTATAGGTGGCGCGGCGTTCTATAACTGCAAAAAGGTTACCCAACTTAACCTGCCCGCAACACTTGAAACTATAGGTTTTAACGCTTTCCATAGCTGTGAAGGCATTACCGAGATAGTTACCCCCGCTTCCTTGGTATCCATTGGTGACGGTGCGTTCCTTAACTGCACAGGCGTTACCAAGCTTACCTTGACCGAAGGCTTGAAGGAAATCGGCTCTAACGCATTTATGGGCTGTGCCGGCATAACCGAGCTTACAGTTCCCCAAAGCGTTGAGACTATAAACACCGGTGCTTTCTCCGGCTGTGGCTTTGAAGCTGTAACCGTTTACAAGGGCCTTAACGAGTATGGTAACGGCGCGTTCTTCGGCTGTGAAAAGCTTAACAAGGTTGTTCTTGAAGCAGGCATTACCGAGCTTGTTGCAGGCGCATTTGAAGGTTATGAATCCATTACCGAGTTTGTTTTGCCCGACGGCATTACAAAGATAGGTCAGGATGCTTTTGCAGGCACAGGCTATTATAACGACAAGGCAAAGTGGGATAACGGCACCGTACTTTATGTTGGTGACTACCTCATTATTGCAAGAGCTGAAGAGGAAGAGTTGGAAGACGGCAGTACTCTTGCGGCTGTAAGCGGCAGCTACACCGTTAAAGACGGTACCGTATGTATTGCTGATGCGGCTTTCAACGGCTGTTATAAGCTTACCGGCCTTACCGTTAGCGACAGCGTTAAGTATATCAACGGCAGCGTGTTCAACGGTTGCGGCGGCCTTACCGAAGCAAGTCTTGGCAACGGCGTTGAGGTTATCGGCGAAAACCTGTTTAAGGGTTGTACCTCTTTGACAAGCGTTGTTATTCCCGATTCTGTTAAAACTCTTGGCGTTTCCGCTTTTGAAGGTTGTACCGCATTGACCGACGTTACCGTTGGCAACGGCATTACCGAGATTGGCGAAAACACATTTAAGGATTGTAGCGTGCTTTCCAATATAGTTATTCCCGATTCTGTTAAGGCTCTTGGCAACAGCGCGTTTGAATCTTGCTTTGACCTTACCACCGTTACCATGAACGGTGTTGAAACCATCGGCGACAAGGCTTTCCAAAACTGTGAAGGGCTTTCTGCTTTAGCTTTGGATAGCGTTGTTTCCTTGGGTGCTGACGCATTCAGAGGTTGCACCTCCTTTACCGACGTTACTCTTTCTGCTGACCTTGCCAACATCGGTGAGGACGCATTTACCGATACCGCAATATACAACAACAACGCAAACTGGTCTGACGGTATATTCTACATCAACGGTATGTACCTTATCAAGGCAGGCGTTGATACCGAAGGCGACATAGTTATACCCGACGGTGTAAGCTTTATCGCAAGCGGCGCACTTGCTAACTGCACAGGCGTTACCTCTGTTACCATTCCCGACAGCGTAATTGCCATCGGCTCCTCCGCATTCAGCGGTTGTACAGGCATTACCAAGGTTACCATAGGCGCAGGCGTTAAGCAAATCGGCGACAAGGCATTTATGGGCTGTACCGGTCTTACCGCGGTTTCTCTCCCCTCCGCAACCACCGTTTTGGGCGGCTCTGCATTTGAAGGCTGTACCGCAATGACCACCGCAAAGCTTCCCGCTGTTACCGATATATTGAACAACACCTTTAAGGGCTGTACAAAGCTTGCTACTATCGAGCTTGCGGCTGACATTAAATCCATTGGCAACTACGCCTTCGAAAACACCGCTGTTTCCGCAATCGAGTTCCCCGAAGGCTTCCAAACCCTCGGCACACAGGCGTTTAAGGATTGTTCCGCACTTGACAACGTTACCGGTCTTATGAACGTTGCTGTTATAGAAAAGAACGCATTTACAGGTGCTAAATTCTTTAAGGCATCCTCCAATTGGGACGGCAGCCACATCCGTAACGAAGAAGGTGCTATCGTTACCGTAACCGGCGGTATCACCGCTGACAGCAGCGCACTTCTCCTTGCTGTTGCTACCGAGACCGAAGGTGTGTACAAGGTTAACAAGAACGTTACCAGAGTTGCAACCTACGCCTTTGACGGTTGTGCAAAGATAACCTCCATTTGGTTCTCTGCAAACCTTAAGGATCTGCCCGCAACTGCACTTCAGGGTATGTTGACTCTTAAAGAAATCAACTTTGAGGGCACTGAAGAACAATGGAACACAATAGTTGAGGCTATGGACCAAGAAGTAGCCGCTACATTGGGCTTCGGCTCCACAGTAACCGTAAACTTCGGCGTGGAAGAACCCACCCTTGAAGATATAGAGACCGAAAACAACGCAGGCGAAGCAAGCACTGACGAGGTTTCTGAATAAGAAAACAGTTTATAATAATAAAAGAAAGCCATCCAAAAGGATGGCTTTCTTTTATCTTTTATCTCGAGAACGAATGTGAGCAATGGGGTGTAAAGCAGGGTATAAAAAAAGTGTTTTCTGCGGACAGGCGCCGCAGAAAACACACATTTGGGGTCCCCGCTACGAACGCAGTGAGTAGTGGGGTGTTTATTAGTTTCCGCGAGTGCCGATTATTAAATCGGCGCGCGATTTTGGGGTCCCCGTTGCGAATGTAATGAGCAATGGGGTTTTACCGAGCGAACGGAAATGGTGCTTAATTATTATCTTTCGGGGTCCCCGCTACGAACGTAGTGAGTAGTGGGGTGTTTATTAGTTTCCGCGAGTGCCGATTATTAAATCGGCGCGAAGGCGCGAGCGAACGGAAATGGTGCTTAATTATTATCTTTCGGGGTCCCCGCCGCGAA
>JAZUQW010000309.1:0-16633 GCA_045605905.1 Eubacteriales bacterium | reverse complement strand
TTGTCGGGGTTTTGAAATATCATACCGCAGTTTCGACGCAATTCAAAAAGCTCTTCTTCATCGGCGGTGGATAGCCCACCTACGGTTATACTGCCGCCGTCGGGCTGAAGGACACCGCAAATAAGCTTTGCAAGGGTGCTTTTGCCACTGCCGTTCCTGCCGAGAATGGCGGTATAGCTACCCTTTTCTATGCTTAAATCAAAATTATCAAATATCTTTTCACTGCTTTCCTCATCGTATGTAAAGGAAAGCCCTTTTATTTCTATATAAGACATATTAACCTCAAACCGTCCAACGGCTGGAAGCACCGCAAGGCAGGCAAAGCCCGCTTTTTACCACAGGCAACCCCAACTCGTCACTTTCCACTCTGCCGCCGAATTTGCGCGTTAGAGCATCCCCCAGAATATAACCGCAGGTGGAGGGTGAAAGCCCCGCCGTGTAAGAGTTTAGCAACACAAACAAAGGTTCATCGGATAACAAGGGAACCAAATCCGCTACCAAGCCGCAAAGATCTTTTTCCAGCGACCATTTTTCACCGTTAGGTCCTCTTCCGTAGGAGGGCGGGTCAAGGATTATGGCATCATACTTATTACCCCTGCGTATTTCGCGGTGAACAAACTTAAAGCAGTCATCCACAATATACCTTATGCCATCGGGTCTTACGCCGCTTAAAGCCGCGTTTGTCTTGGCGCGGGCAACCATACCTTTAGAGGCATCCACATGGCAAACAAAGGCGCCTGCCAATGCCGCCGCTACCGAAGCACCGCCGGTATAAGCAAACAGGTTAAGCAACTTTATAGGTCTTCCGCTGTTCTTTATAAGGGGTGCAAACCAATCCCAATTAGCCGCCTGTTCGGGAAAAACGCCGGTATGCTTAAATCCCATGGGGGATACAGAAAACCGTATATCTCCGTAGCTTATCTCCCACTCCTCGGGCATATTCTTTTTGACCCAACTGCCACCGCCGCCGGAGGAACGACTGTATATGCCGTGTGCCTTTTTCCATTCGACGCCGTCGCCACCGCCCCAAATCACCTGCGGATCGGGACGCACCAATACATAGTCACCCCAACGTTCAAGTCGTTTTCCGCCGCCTGCATCTATTAATGTATAGTCTTTCCATTCAGAGGCTACAAACATAAGGATTTCCCCTTTTTTACAAATCAGTCATCAAAAAATTTGGTCTGCTCTGCCGTCCCTTTAGGTGCCACAAGCCCCAAATGACGGTAGGCACCCGCCGTGGCACAACGACCGCGGGGGGTACGGTTTAAAAAGCCAAGCTGTAACAAATACGGCTCGTAAACATCCTCCAGCGTAACGGCTTCTTCACCCGTTACCGCTGCCAAGGTCTCAAGCCCCACAGGACCGCCGCCGAAATGCTTTATTATAGCTGTAAGCATACGTCTGTCGGTACCGTCAAGCCCTAATTCATCAATATCAAGGCTACCCAAGGCCCTGTCCGCTATAGCTCGGTCGATGACACCGTCACCTATTATCTGCGCAAAGTCACGTACACGCTTTAGCAAACGGTTAGCTATACGAGGCGTACCTCTGGAGCGACTTGCTATCTCCAACGCACCGTCGCGGGATATATCTATACCCAAAATACCCGCACTGCGGGTAACTATCTGCCCAAGCTCTTCGGGTGAGTACATCTCAAGTCTAAACAGCATGCCGAAACGGTCACGTAAGGGCGAAGAAAGCTGACCCGCCCTGGTAGTTGCGCCTATAAGCGTAAAGGGCTTAAGAGGTATGCGTATACTCCTTGCCGCAGGGCCTTTGCCCATCATCAAGTCAAGGGCATAGTCCTCCATCGCAGAGTAAAGCACCTCCTCCACCTGTCTGGGCAGACGGTGTATTTCGTCTATAAAAAGAATGTCGTTTCTGCCAAGAGTGGTAAGTAAAGCCGCCAAGTCACGGCTTTTTTCTATTGCGGGACCCGAGGTAACCTTAAGGTTAACTCCCAACTCCTCCGCTATTATCATGGAAAGCGTGGTCTTGCCCAAGCCGGGCGGGCCGTGTAACAGCACGTGGTCAAGACTGTCGCCACGCTCTTTTGCGGCGGCGATAAATACCGATAAATTTTCCTTTACCTTCTCCTGACCCACATAGTCTTCCATGGACTTGGGGCGCAAGGAGTTTTCGTTTTCCGCATCCTCTGCGGAAAAGCCGCTATCCATTATTCGGCTTTCGTAGTCAAACTCATATTCACTGCCCGTATTAAGCGGCATTACCACACCTCCTTTCGGTAATTGCTTTTATATCCTATTAAGGCGTTTTAGCGCCTCGCCTATCTTTTCTTCCAAGGGAAGTGTCCCCGGCAAACCCTTTAATGCTGCCGTAGCTTCGTCTCTGCGGAAGCCCAAAACGGTAAGTGCATCCAAAGCATCCCCATCCACAGCACCGCCCACAGGCGCCGCTTCGTTACTGCCCTCTACTGCGGCAAGCTTGCCCGACAGCTCCAATATAATCTTTTGTGCAGTCTTAAGCCCCACACCTTGGGCGCGGCTTATTGCCTTGGCATCCCCCGCATTGATAGCGGCAGTAAGACTTTGCACCGTAAGCCCCGTAAGTATGGCGCCTGCCGCCTTGGGGCCAACCCCCGAAACACCGATAAGCAACTTAAACAAGCCAAGCTCTTCCTCGGTAGAAAACCCGTAAAGCTCCATAACATCCTCGCGGACATTGAGATAGGTGTACAGAAGAACCTCTTTGCCGTAGAGGGGTGCCAAATCGGAATAAGTGCTTCCGCTGACCCACAGCTTATAGCAAACACCGCCGCAGTCCACAGCGGCAAAATCGCTTGCAAGCTTTACCAAGTTACCCTTTATGTAATAAAACATAGCTTATCTCCATCCGTAATTGTGTGACACAAAGTTTGCGTGACAAATAGCAATTGCCAAAGCATCGGCAGTATCGTCCGGCTTGGGCACCTCATCCAGATGCAACAGCAACTGTGTCATATACATAACCTGCCCTTTTTCTGCCCTTCCGTAGCCCACCAGATTTTGCTTTACCTGCAGGGGCGTGTATTCATAAATATCAACTCCGCATTGCTCTGCCGCCAACAAAACCGCACCGCGGCACTGGGCAACATCTATTGCGGTTTTGGCATTTTTGTTAAAAAACAGCTCCTCCACCGCCAAAACATCCGGCTTATGCCGCTTAAGTATAGCTAAAACCTCGTCATATATCTGCCTTATGCGTTTTTCAAGCAGAGTATGGGGCTTGGTTATTATTGCGCCATATTCCAAAGCTCTGAAGCTGCCACCCTCGGCGACTATTATTCCGTAGCCCACCGTGGCAAGCCCGGGGTCGATACCCAATATCACCATAAGAACCTACTCCACCCCATAATTCTCCGTATAGTTATCCATATTTAGCTTATTTTATCACAACATTAAAATATAGTCAACCTAAAAAATCACGACCACCCACAAAAAAAGATAAATTTTTAAAAAGGTATTGCCAAAAGAGACATTTTATATTATTATATTGAGTAGATGTGCTAATGCCATCCGTTTAATATGTGATTTTGGAGGTTTTTTATAATGAAAGACAGAATTATTGATGTGCTTGCAAAACAACTTAGAATAGACCCTTCCGAGATAAACGAAAACAGCAGTATTATGGAAGATCTTGGTGCAGATTCTCTTGACCTTGTAGAAATACTTATGACCCTTGAAAGTGAGATGGGTATTGTTATTTCCGACGAAGATGCACTTACCCTTAAGACCGTTGGTGACGTTGCCGTATATCTTGAAAGAGTAACCGGCGAGAAATAAATGTATTACAAAGGCGTAATTTTTGACCTTGACGGCACATTGCTTGACACGCTGGGGGATATCTCCGGCGCTGTAAGCTATGCGCTTTCAAGGTTTTCTTTTCCCCCGATTGACAGGGAGGGTGTGCGCGCCCGTATAGGGGACGGCGCCTATAAGCTTATGGAGCGTTGCTACCCGCCCGATACCGATGCCGCTGTTATTAATGAATCGTTGGTTCATTTTAGAGACTACTACAGGCAAAACCCCATAGTAAGCACCCGCCCTTATGAAGGGATAGGTGATATGCTTGCCGCGCTTAAGGCGGCGGGCGTAAAGATGGCGGTCGCCAGCAACAAAGACGATGTGCTTGTGAAATACGTGATAAACACCTTCTTTCCCGATGTTTTCCTTGCGGCCTGCGGCGTTTCGGAAACGCGCCGCCGCAAGCCCTCTGCGGATATTCCCCATGCCGCCCTTGAGGTGTTGGGGCTTGACAAAAAGGAAGTGCTTTTTGTAGGCGATTCTTTGACGGACAAGCAGACTGCCACCGCCTGTGGCTTTGACTTTTTATTTGTACCGTGGGGCTATGGATATCCCGAAAAGATACTTCCTGCAACCACCGCAAAAAAAGCTGAAGATATAGTTAAATTTATCCTTGGCAACCCTTGATTTTTCGGCAGATATAAAGTATAATGATGTTAAGTAATGTTATAAGGAGGATGTTTAGCTTTGAAGTTTATTAAAAATGCAAAAATAATACTTAAAGACCGTGTTGTAGAAGGCAAAGCGCTGGCTTATGACGAAAAGATTAGCGGTGTTGTTGCTGTTGATTCTATCCCCGCGGATGCAGAGGTTATAGATGCCAAGGGTGGCTATGTTGCGCCCGGCTTTATAGATATACATATCCACGGTTATTTGGGCGAGGATGCTTCTGACGGCAAGGCAGAGGGCATACGCAAAATGGCAGAGGGCATTGTTAAAAACGGCGTTACCGGTTGGTTGCCCACAACGATGACCGTTTCTGTAGCAGAGCTTACAAAGGCTTTTGATACTATCGGCGCACTCAAAGAGGAAAGCAAGAGCTGGAATGGCGCTACCATCCTCGGCGTTAACGCTGAAGGTCCTTACATTAACGCTTCCAAAAAGGGTGCACAGGCAGAAGAACATATTCTTGCTCCCACTGCAGACTTCTTTAAGAAGTACGGGGGCCTTATAAAGATAGCTACCATGGCGCCCGAACAGGACACCGACTTTGCGGCTATAAGAAAGCTTAAGGCAGAGACAGGTATACTCATCTCTATGGGTCATACAGGCGCTACCTTTGAGCAGGCAATGGAAGCTACTGCCAACGGCGTGGGCCACGTTACCCACCTGTTTAACGCACAAACTCCCCTTACCCACCGCGCACCCGGCGTTGTAGGTGCGGCACTTACCGCAGATGTATCGGTAGAGCTTATTTGTGACACCTTCCATATCCACAAGGGTCTGTTCTCCCTAATTGCAAAGGTTAAGGGCGATAAGCTTTGTCTTATAACCGACTGTACCCGTGCAGGCGGTATGCCCGACGGTGAGTATGAGCTTGGCGGTCAAAAGTTTTATCTTAACGGTATTAAGTGCTTGCTTGAGGATGGCACCATAGCAGGTAGCGTACTTAAGCTTAATGATGCTGTACGTAACGTTCTTGACAATACCGACCTTCCCCTTTACGAGGTAGTAAACGCCGCATCTCTTAACCCCGCTACCGCTATCGGAGTGGCTGACAAGAAGGGGTCTATCGAAAGCGGCAAGGATGCTGACCTTGTTATCTTTGATGAAAATATTAATATACAAAAAACAATTATAGGAGGCACAGTACGCTATGAAGCTTAAGGTTACCCCTGTTTTAGACCCCCAATTTGCACCTATGTCCGTTGTATGCAGAGATTTTGAAGAGGCTGTTAAGGCTGACGGTCAGGATGTTGTTATAGGCGTGGTTCGTAACAACGACTACACCTCTGTATACAAGACCCGCATTTACAAAGAAGGCACAGGCAAGGACGAAGAAAACTACAGATATATTGAACGTCTTGTTAAGACCATGCTTTGGGTTTACGGCGGCTACAAGATAATCATTGCAGGCGCACCCGTGCTTGGCGAACGTATAGTTGCCGCATACAAAGACGGTGGTGAAAGAGAATTTGACTATAAGTTTATGGAACGCGTTTATGAAAAATCCTTTGAGGTTGTACTTACCGACCTCGCAAACGCGCCCGAAAGATACGAAACCGCAAGTCCCATCGGCAGACACCTTGACGGTTGCCGTATAGGCTTTGACGCAGGCGGAAGTGACAGAAAGGTTTCTGCCGTTGTTAACGGTGAGTCTGTTTATTCCGAAGAGGTTGTATGGTTCCCTAAGACCAACACCGACCCCAAGTATCATTACGAAGGCATACTTAATGCAATGAAGACCGCGGCTTCTAAAATGCCCCGTGTTGACGCTATAGGCGTTTCCAGCGCAGGTATTTATGTTGATAACCGCATAATGGTTGCTTCATTGTTCCTTAAGGTTTCCGACGAGGACTTTGATAAGCACGTTAAGAATATGTATATCGACGTTGCAAAAGAAATAGGTGATGTTCCCCTTGTTGTTGCTAACGACGGTGACGTTACGGCACTTGCAGGCGCAATGTCTCTTGGCGATAACAACGTTGTTGGTGTAGCTATGGGTACTTCCGAGGCTGCAGGTTACGTTGATGGTGCAGGCAACATCACAGGCTGGCTTAACGAGCTTGCTTTTGTTCCCTGTGACTTCTGCCCCGATGCTATGGTTGACGAATGGTCCGGCGACTATGGCTGTGGTGTTAAGTACTTCTCTCAAGACGGCGTTATTAAGTATGCGCCCGCCGCAGGGATAGAGCTTGACGAAAACCTTTCCCCCGCCGAAAAGCTTAAGGTTGTTCAAAAGCTTATGGAAGCAGGCGACGAACGTGCCGCAAAGGTATACAGCACTATTGGTGTATGCTTCGGCTACGCAATCGCATACTACGCTCGCTTCTATGATATTAAGCACATCCTTATAATGGGTCGTGTTACCTCCGGTGAAGGCGGCACAATCCTTCTTGGCAAAGCTAAAGAGGTTTTGGATACCGAGTTCCCCGAGTTGGCTGAAAAGATTCAGCTTCACATTCCCGATGAAAAGAGCCGCCGCGTAGGTCAGTCCGTTGCAGCAGCTTCTCTCCCCGAAATTCAGTAATTTACATAGCACAGGTGTAACGGAAAACCGTTACACCTGTATTTTTGTGTAAGAAAAAGGCTGTCGGTTGACAGCCTTCTTTATTGCGGTATATTTAAAGTGCGTCGGCGATATCAAGGATAAGCTTTTCGGTCTTTTCCCAGCCAAGGCAGGGGTCGGTAATGGATTTGCCAAGTATTTCGTCCTCGCTTATCTTCTGACATCCGTCATAGATATAGCTTTCTATCATTAGCCCTTTTACAAACTTCTTTATATCGCTGTTGCAATTACAGCTATGAAGCACGTCTTTTGCAATACGGGGCTGCTCTAAATACTTTTTACCGGAGTTAGCGTGGTTTGTATCGATGATAACCGCAGGATTACTTTGTCCGCCTGACATGTACATATCGTAAAGGGTTATAAGGTCCTCGTAGTGGTAATTGGGATGGGAAACGCCACGCTTATCCACATAGCCGCGCAGTATTGCGTGGGCAAATGGGTTACCGTCGCTTTTAACTTCCCAGCCGCGGTACAAAAATGTGTGAGAGCCTTGCGCGGCAGTAATTGAGTTCATCATTACGGAAAGGTCGCCACCGGTGGGGTTTTTCATACCTACGGGGATATCCATACCGCTGGCGGTAAGACGGTGCTGTTGGTTTTCCACACTGCGGGCGCCAACGGCAACGTAAGCAAGCAGGTCGGAAAGGTAACGGTGATTTTCGGGATAAAGCATCTCGTCTGCACAGGCAAAGCCCGTCTCACGCATTGCTCTGATGTGCAAATTACGGATAGCGATAATGCCTTTGAGCATATCGGGGTCGGAGTTGGGATCAGGCTGATGCAACATTCCTTTATAGCCTGCACCGGTGGTGCGGGGCTTGTTTGTATAGATGCGGGGAACAATAAGGATCTTATCCTTAACCTTTTCCTGCACCTCACGCAGATTGTGGATATATTTAATAACCGTATCCTCGTGGTCGGCAGAGCAAGGGCCGATTATAAGAGCGAACTTATCAGATTCACCGGTGAATATCTTTTTAAGCTCGGTTATTTGCTCATCTCTGCTCTTTTCAAGCTCGGGAGTAACGGGATACTGCTCCTTTATCTCCATAGGAATAGGTAATTTACGGTTGAAGTTCATACTCATGTTAGTGTCCTCCTTTTCTTCGGGTATGATATGTGATTTAGGTTTATCAAATTTGGTACGTCTTGCGGTGGAAAGCTGCATCATCGCGCGCATTTCTTCCACCTTGTCCTCGGCAATCATGGCACGCAGGCGATTAAACTCGTCTATAAAGCCGTCCATCTCTTTAAGCAAGGGAGCCTTGTTTGCCAAAAACAGCTCTGACCACATACGGTCGTTTATTTTTGCTATACGGGTAAGGTCACGGAAAGAGTCGCCGGAATAACGCTCCAGCCCCTCGCTTTGATTACAAGTCATAAGGGTTACTGCAATACAGTGGGTAAGTTGGGACAGAAAAGCTATCATAGAGTCGTGCTTTTCGGGGGGGAGTACGGAAATACGCCCAAAGCCCAGCACACGCCCCAAGTCTGCACAAATCTCTATTGCTCCTTCGCTGTTTTTATCTGTGGGGGTAACAATATAGTTGGCACCCAAAAAAACGCGAGGGTCGCTGTACTCTACACCACTGCTTTCTCTGCCCGCCATGGGGTGGGCGGAAATAAACTCTACTCCCTCGGGCATAAGCGCCTGTATGCGCTCTACCACGCCGCCTTTAACACCCGTAACATCGGTTACCAAAGTGCCTTTTCTGAAATTGCCGCGGTTTTCTTCTACCCAAGAAATTGCCGCCTCGGGATACAGGGCTATTACTATAAGGTCGGCTTCGGATATAAGCTTTGGGTCGGGATATGCGGCGCCTTTACTTATCATTCCGTGAGCAAAGGCGTAATCCAAAGTCTTTTGACTGCGGGTTATACCTGCCACATTATAGCGCTTATCCGTAAGAGCCTTTGCGTAGCCGCCGCCCATTACGCCAAGACCTACTATAAGTATATTTGTATCTTTTTCTAAACTCATTCTTCTGTTACCTCCACTCCTAATGAGCGCAAGACTTCAAAAAACTCCGGGTAACTTTTGTTAACCGCCTCGGCACCGTTTATTGTCCCCCCAACCTTGGTAAGCAATATCGCCAAGGACATTACTATACGGTGATCATTATGTCCGTAAAGTGGCTCTGTAGGGGTGTGAAAGTTTGCAGGATATATAACAACGCTGTCCTCTGAAACAGTGGAGGAGACACCAAATTTTTTAAGCTCTTCCGCCATAGCAAAGGAGCGGTCGCTTTCCTTAAGCCTTAATCTTCTTGTGCCGCTGAATATACCGCCGTGACAAGCCGCCGCCAAAGCAAACAAAACGGGACCGAGGTCGGGGCAGTCACCGATATGAAGGGCAGGTGCGCCTATTTTTAAAAGCTCAAACATTTTGCGGTATGCGCGGTCGCCCTGTAAGCTTTCGTCCGAAAGACCTTGCACCGTAACATCGCCACCCAAAATATTAAGCGCATCTAAAAACGCACTGTTGGAGAAGTCGCCTTCTACACTGCACTCGCAGGGCTTGGGAGTTTGTCCGCCCGGAATGTACAAAGTGTGGTCGTCCTTCCAGCCCGCCTCTATACCAAAGCAATCAAGGGCGGAGAGGGTAAGGTCTAAATAAGGGCGGCTTTCGATGGGCGGAGTGACGTTTATATAGCTGTTGCCGTCCACAAAAGGCAAAGCAAAAAGCATGCCGCTGATAAACTGACTGCTTATATTGCCGGAAACCGTATATCTGCCTGCAGGTAGCTTGCCTTTTACTGTAATGCTGTCGTCCTTTTGGTTGTACTGCAAATCTTTAAAGTCGCACAGCTCTTGATAAACGGTCATGGGGCGCTTAAGCAAGGAGGGTGCGCCGGTAAGGGTCGCCTCTTTCCCCGAAAGCAACGCCAAGGGTAGGAAAAAACGCAAGGTGCTGCCGCTTTCTCTGCACTTAAGCACAGATTTTGGATACGCCTTTGTCATATCTACTCCGCGTACACGTACCGTTCTTCCGTCGCCGATACGCTCCACTATCGCGCCGAAATTTCTAAGGCAATCTATGGTTGCCGAAACATCCTCGCTGTATGACACACCGTGAATAAGACTTTCACCCTCGCACAAGCCCGCACAAATCAGCAGTCTGTGCGCCATGCTTTTTGAGGGGGGCGCAACCGCGGTACCCACAGCCTTGCCGGGTTTTATTGTAACTGTCATTTTTTACTCCTTAACTTGGTTTTCAAGAATCTGTATTGCCTCTATATAACCGTCAAAGCCCTTGCCTGTTACGGTGGCAATACACGCCAACCGGATATAGCTTTGCTGCCTGAACGACTCTCTTGCCGCTACATCGGATATATGAACCTCTACAGTGGGCAGGTTTACGCTTTTTACCGCATCAAGCAAGGCTATACTTGTATGAGTATAGGCGGCAGGATTTATAACTATACCGTCCGCTTTTTCAAAATACGCCTTATGTATAAGCTCTACCAGCTCACCCTCGTGATTGCTTTGATATATTTCTACCGTTAAGCCCTTCTCTGCGGCATAGCGGTTTATTTTGTCGCAAAGCTCTTTATAAGTGTGACTGCCGTAGACCTGCGGCTCTCTTACGCCCAGAAGATTAAGGTTTGGGCCGTTTATTACGTATATCTTCATATCCCGCAAAACTCCTTTTTTATTTGCGCTGCCGCCGCATTTGCAGTTGTACTGTTGTCAACCCTCACATCCGCCACAGAAGTATAAATTCCGTAACGTTCGTTGTATCTGGCGGTGATCGCTTCTATACTCCCCGCAAGAGGACGGTCATCGGTGGGCATAAGCTGTTGTAAAGGGCGATCTATGAAATAAACCCTGCCGTTTTGCTTTAACGCCTTTATGTTTTCCGCCCTTAACACCGCGCCGCCGCCTGTAGCGATGATAACGCCACTGTTTAAGCTTGCCCTTACTATCTCCGCGTATTCTTTATCTCTAAAAGCCTTTTCGCCCTCTGTGGCAAAAATTTGAGGTATACTCATATTCGCAGTTGTTTCTATCATTTTGTCAGTATCTATGCACTGTCTGCCAAGCTCTGCCGCCAAAATAGCGCCAATGGTGGTTTTGCCGCAGGAGGGCATACCCACAAGTACTATGTTTTCTTTTTGACTGCGTATCTTTTGGTATACCTTGTTTACAGTCTCTGCATCATATTTTACATCCAAAAACAGCTCCGAAGCCCTTACCGCCTGTGCAACAAGCATATACAGCCCGCCTTCGGCGGCTATGCCTTTTTCCTGTGCCGCCAGCACCAGACGTGAACGCAAGGGATTATACACCGCATCCGCCACTGCGGAAAGCCGCGGAAAGGCATCTATGTCTATGGGGCAAGCCTCTACCTTTGGATACATACCCGCCGGAGTTGTGTTTATTATTATATCCGCATCGCTGTGAAGCTTCATGGCTTCATCATAAGTCAACGCGCCCTCGGCTCCACCGCGGCTTACACGGTAAACGTCGGTGCCGCCCATTGCCTTTACTACCGCAACTGCGGTTTTAGAGGTGCCGCCTGTGCCAAGTATAAGGGTCTTTTTTCCTTTAGGCTCTGCACCGATTCGCTTTAGCAAAGAAAGCATACCGTAAAAATCCGTGTTGTAGCCGTAAAGCTTACCGTTTTTGTTAACAACCGTGTTGACTGCACCTATTGTCTTTGCGCCCTCGTCCATCTCGCTTAAAAAAGGGATAACCGTTTGCTTATACGGAATAGTAACATTTATGCCCTTAAAGGATGGGTTTTGCATAAACTCACCCACCTTGTCGGGGGATATTTCTTTAAGTTGATATTCGTAATCCCCAAGCATTCCGTGGATATCTGCTGAAAATGAATGCCCAAGCTTTTCGCCTATAAGCCCGTAGTTCATACCCTCTCCTCCTTTTCGGGGACAAGCCAATGACTACCGTAGCGCTGTGCCAACAGGTCAGCTATTACCAAGGCACTTACGCACTCTGCCACGGGCACCGCTCTGTGGATTATAGCGGGGTCGTGTCTGCCTTGTATCTGTAAAGGTTCTACCTTACCGGTACGCAGGTTTAACGTTTCCTGCGGTTTGAAGATGGATGGCGTGGGTTTTATTGCCAAACGATATATCAACGGCATACCGTTGGTAATACCGCCGTTAATGCCGCCGTTGTTGTTGGTTTGTGTAACCACCTTGTTGCCGCAAAGCTCAAAGCTATCATTGGCGGTACTGCCCTTAAGGCTTGCAAAACCAAAGCCGGCGCCAAACTCTACACCCTTTACAGCGGGTATACCGAACAAAGCGCGGGCAAGCGCGTTTTCAACACCGTCAAACCAAGGCTCGCCCACACCTGCAGGCACACCCGTAACGGCTACCTCTATTATGCCGCCTACGCTGTCACCCTCTTTTGCCACGGATTCCATATAGGCCTTCATTTTGGCACCTACAGCCTTGTCTACCGTGGGAAAATCTGTTTTTGCCGCGGAAAACTCCTCTGCCGTGGGGCTGAATGGACTGTCGCATATCTCGCCTACCGAGTATATGTGGGCGCCTATCTCTATGCCCTTTGCCTTTAGTGCGCTTTGCATTACCGCACCCATCGCGGTAAGCGGCGCCGTAAGTCTGCCGGAAAAATGTCCGCCGCCGCGGTAATCACTGTAGCCGCCGTATTTAACCGCCGCCGTGTAATCTGCATGCCCCGGCCTGGGGCGACATGTTAGTTCGGAATAATCTTTGCTTCTGGTGTCGTTATTGGGAATAAGCAAACAAAGGGGCGCGCCTGTAGTGTAGCCGTTGAATACACCGCTTACTATACTGTAGGGGTCCGTCTCGCACCTGGCGGTGGAAATAGCACCCGACGGACGTCTACGGCTTAACTGTTCGTCAACAAACTGCCTGTCAACGGGGATACCTGCGGGCAAGCCATCGGCAACTACGCCTATCGCCTCACCGTGGCTCTCGCCAAACAGGGTAAAGCTTATAAGATCGCCTATTCGGTTGCTCATATCCTATCCTCCCCCATGCGGGACTTAATAAGCTTTTTCCACTCATTAAGCGGCATTTTTTCCATTATATATTCACCTGCGGTTTCTACCTTTACGGTATTAACACCGCCTTCTACACATTTTTTATCGTGGTCTGCAAAGGAAAGCGCGGCATCCAAATCTACGGAAAGCTTTGTGGGCAGGTCAAGAGATTTAAGTATCTGCACAACCTCTTCCCTTATGCCGTCCCCGCACATAGGAATCATCCCCAAGGCAACACACTCGCCGTGATACAGACCGTCCTTGCCCTGCAAAGCCTCTATACCGTGACCCAAGGTGTGCCCGAAATTGAGTATTCGGCGCAGACCGCCCTCTTTTTCGTCCTGCTCTACCACCCCGATCTTAACCTTTAAGGCAAGCTCTATAACCTTTACAATATTCTGCTTTGCCTTGCCGTCTTTAAATAGTGCATACAGCTGTTTGTCGGAGGTTAGCGCCATTTTAAGCGCCTCTGCCAAGCCTGCGGCTATATGGCGCGGATGCAAGGTATCGAGAACCGTGGGATCTATAAGTACTTTTTTGGGTTGATGGAAAGCGCCAACAATATTTTTAACGCCGCAAAAATCAACGGCTGTCTTACCGCCTACGGAAGAATCCACTTGCGATAACAGAGTTGTGGGGATATTGTAAAAATCTATACCGCGCATATAACACGCCGCCGCAAAGCCCGCAAGGTCGCCAACCACGCCGCCGCCAACAGCAACAACGCAGTCCCCACGCGTAAATTCTGCCCTTAACATAGCCTCGCACAGCAGCTCAAAATTCTTTAAATTTTTGCTTTCTTCACCTTGAGGTAATACAAGCTTTATTGCAAGGGCACACCGACTTGCCACTTTTTCGGCATACTCCATGGGAACACCGTCATCGGTAACCACCAAACAACGACGATTAAGGTTTAACAGCTCGCCCGCTTTATCAAGCACGCCCTTTTCTATTACTATATCGTATGCCTCTTGGGGTAAATTAACGGTAAGTACCATATTATTCTCCTTTTTCGTAGGTGCCTACGTGCTTAAGACAATCGCAAAAGCGCCCCAGCATTCTTATCATGTCCTCGCCTGCGGGGGTACGCACATCCCCTTCTACCTCTGCATAGAAATAATATTGCCACATCTTGCCCTTGGTGGGCCTTGAACGAAGCACGCCCATATTAAAACCGTGAAGCCCTATAATGTCAAGCGCCTTTGCAAGCGCGCCTGCTTCGTGCTTTACGGTAAACAGCAGTATGGAACACAGGGTACCGCTTTTACTGCGAAGAGTGTTTTCAGCACGGGTCATAACCGCAAAGCGAGTGGTGTTGCCGCGATCGGTATTGATATTACGCTCCAACACCTTAAGACCAAACATCTCTGCCGCTTCGGCGCTGGCGATGGCGGCAAGGCTTTTGTCACCCTTTTCCGCCACATATTTTGCGGCAAGGGCAGTGTTGCCGTACTCTCTGGTGGTAAAGCCCTTGGACTGTATATAATCCGCACACTGACCCAAGGCTTGGGGATGGCTTACCACTTCTTTTATATCCTCTACGGTAGCACCGGGGCAAGCAAGCAGGTCTTGGTCCACGGCCAATTCCATAACCCGATTAACATATAGGCTGCCGCCAAACATAAGGTCGGTAGCCTGCCCAACTTCGCCGTTGAAGCTGTTTTCCACAGGAAGCACAACCGCATCACACTCCCCTTTTTCTACGGCGCTGTACGCCGAAGCAAAATCACCGTAAGGCACAGCAACCGCCGAAGGGAACATCCTTTTAACGGCTATATGGGCGAAAGCACCCAAGGTGCCGCTGAAAGCAACGCGCATACCCTCTAAAATGCGGGTTTGATACGCGCGGGATGTACGCATGAGGTCCTGCAAGAAGCTAACGTAATACTCTTTAAAGGTTTTATCTTCTATCCTTTCGGAATTGCGTGCAATAACTTGAGCCTCGCGCACAGGGTCGTGAACGGGCAAGCCATACTCTTTTTTATGCATAGCAACAGCCTTTGCCGCCACCATACGGCGACAAAACAGCTCTGCCATAGCGCTGTCTATACTGTCAATTTCACGTCTTGCATCTTCAAGTTTGCTCATAATACGCCTCCGATAGATATAATCGCTTGGTTAACGGTGTTAACCTCGAGGAAAGTATAGTACTTTTGTTTTGGTTTGTCAATAGTTTTTAGTTATTTTTTAGTTTTTTTAAAATAACAGTAAGTTTTACTTGTAAAATCCGGTAAATAGTATTATAATGACTATGTATATTTGTGTAGGGAGGTTTTTCCTTGAAGTATAACAAAGCGGAAGAAAGCATACGCGAGCGTTTGCTTGTGGCAGGGATTAAGGAGTTGGAAAATCACGGGTTTAACGACTTTTCCTTAAGACGCGTTGCAAATCTTTGTAATGTATCCTGCGCCGCACCGTACAAGCACTTTAAGAATAAAGAAGAATTGCTCTTTGCGTTAATGGATTATCTGTCTTCGCGCTGGTATATTTTGAGAGACCAAGTGTTGGAGGCGCACAAGGACGCCACACCAACAAAACGGCTTACCGCGGTGTGCGTGGCATATTTGCGTTTCTTATTGGCAACGCCCTCCTACATAACCATTTTGACTATGTATCCCAAAGAAACCGACCTTGCCAACGGTCTGCGCGTGCGTGTTTCGGAGCCGATTGCAAGGATAATTGACCAAATAATACCGAACGAAACGTGTTTTCGCAATTTAAGGTCTATCTCTGCGTATTCTATAAGGGCGTATATTTACGGTACCGTGTGTATGATCCGCAATAAAGAGGTTGATGATGTTGAGGATACTATAGACCTGTTTACTACTGTTTTGGATAGAATTGTGGGCGATGCGCAAACAAAAATGGAAGCCATAAGGAACGAAAGCGAGAAATAAGTTGCTATGAAATATAATTACAGAACCAACGGCGTTTGCGCCGCTGAAGTATCTTTTGATATGGAAAAGGACGGCACGGTGCGGAACATAGCGTTCCGCGGCGGCTGTAACGGGAATCTTAAAGCTATAGGTAAGATTCTTGAAGGCTGGAACTATAAGGATATTGTTGAGCGCACCGAGGGGAACACCTGCGGATTTAGGCCTACCTCCTGCGCCGACCAGCTTTCCAAAGCACTTAAGGCCGCCGCAGTTAAGGAAGGACTGGAGTAATGAGAATTAATATAAACATAGCTTTAAACGGCAAGATGGCAGGGGCGGCAACAAAGACCGTTGACGCCATTACCAAGTATGCCGAGTTTGTCAAAGCGCAAAAGGCCGCTTTTGACGACTACATAGATAATGTAAAAAAACATGACCCTGCCGCAACCAGCACAGCAGAGATAATCCTTTTATATTCGGGCGTACACGCCGTTGCCGCCCACAGGCTTGCAAACAAGCTGTATAAGAAAAATCACCACTTTGCCGCAAGGGCGATAAGCCAATTGGCAAAGGCGGTTACCGGTATAGAGATACACCCGGGCGCTACCATAGGCAAGTGCCTGTTTATCGACCACGGCATGGGTGTTGTTATAGGTGAGACTGCAGAGATTGGCGATTACTGCACCATCTACCAAGGTGTTACCTTGGGCGGTACGGGCAAGGATAC
>JAZUQW010000308.1:0-15237 GCA_045605905.1 Eubacteriales bacterium | reverse complement strand
GAGTACATCATCCGCGGCAGACGTGAAAAGGGTACTATGCCCGCTAACCCCTGTATTATAAAGAGCGTGGTTTCCAGCGAGCTTGGTGACGCAGTTTGTGTTGCCAACGGCGTTACTATGATGAACGTGCTAACAGGCTTTAAGTATATTGGCGAAAAAATCAAGCAGTTTGAAACCGATGGCAGTTACGGCTTTTTGTTTGGCTATGAAGAAAGCTACGGTTATCTGCCGGGCACCTATGCAAGGGATAAGGATGCTGTTGCCGCTTCCTTGCTTATTGCCGAGATGGCGGCATACTACAAGAAGAACGGCAAAACTCTTTATGAGGCTATGGCAGAGGTTTATGAAAAGTACGGCTTCTATAAGGAGGCAGGTATCAGTAACGTTGTTGCCGGTATCGACCCCATGAAGACTATGCGAGAAAAAATGGCAGCTTTTCGCAGTGAAGGTCTTACCGAAGTTGGCGGCATAGCCGTTAAGCGTGCACGTGACTACAAGAGCGGCGAAATTGTTAATCTTGAAGACAAGAGTATAAGTAGCACAGGTCTTCCCACAAGCGATATGCTTTTCTATGAGCTTGCTGACGGCAGCAGCTACATCATCCGTCCCTCCGGTACAGAGCCAAAAATAAAGGTATACATCCTTGCCAAGGGAGAAACCGAAGCGGATGTTGACGCAAAGCTTACGACACTTACCGAATTCACAAAGACATTGTTTTAATGTATATATAATTAACGAAGAAAGCTGAACGGCTACAAACCGTTCAGCTTTTTTTATTTGCAAATTTCAAATAGAAAATCGGTGCTTACTCCTAAGGCTTTTGCTATAAACAGAACCTCTTTATCGGTAGCCGTTCTTAATTGTCCTTCTAATTTAGAATAGCTGGTTGGATTGATATCCAAACCCATAGACTGAAGCTTTGCTATAAAATCCTTTTGTTTTATACCCTGCTGTTTACGCAGGTTTTCCACATTGCTACCTATTATATTATAATCTCCGTAGCTTTTCTTCCTTATTTTCATAACAACGCCCCATTTAACATTTTTTATATTATACGCATAATGAGGGTTGACAATATTCCGTTTCGGAATTATAATATAAATAATTCCAAAACGGAATATTAAATAATTGCAATATAGAGTTATTACAGATATGTTCGGATATTTGTCATCTGTTACTGCAAGATGTAGATTTGAGTATTACCCTAATTCATACCATAATGATAATATAATAAACAAATCATACACAATCTAATAGGAGAAGTTATGGAAATCAGCAATTTGAAAAAGTATTTACAAAGCGTTTTAGAAATGGAGCTTAATGCGTATACACAACAACAGGTAATAAACAAAGTTTCAATGCTTATCCCAAATATAGAAAAAAAGAAAGAATATGCTTCTCTTCCTCATGAAAGAAAAACAGCCGGCCCTGTCGGTTTTATAGTCGGAAGCGGGGTGTTTTCTTGGCTTGTTTACGGAATCATCAATGCTGTTTCTGAATACAACAGATATGATGTAGGGTTTATAGGCAAGATTTTTACTTTTTTGGGTTCTATAATTGTTGGTGCCATTAACGGATTCATATTCGGTTTACTTGCGGCAGTTCCCGTTGGTCTTGTTGTGTGGCTTATATACAAGCCTATAGCGATAAGGCATAACAAAAAACAATATGAAAGAGAATACAAGGAATATCTGAGAATCACTGCCGCAAAAAATGCAAAAAATAGCGACATAAACAACCAAGTAAAATCACTTTACAACCAAATAGACTATGTGAACACCGGACTTAAAGCCACGAAAGCGAATCTCGCGAAAGCCTATAGTTTCGACGTGTTGGCGCCCGATTACCGCAATATTTATGCAGTAAGTGCTATACTCAGCTATTTGGAAAAAGGCCGAACAAAAAGCCTTAAATTTAATGAGCGCACAGGAGACAGAGGCGCTTATAACATTTATGAAGAAGAACGCAGGTTAGACAAAATTATTACTAACACCGAAGAAATTTTGTACCGGCTCGATGATTTGGTAAGAGAGCACAACAAGTTGGCTGAAGGTTTGGCAAAATCCAATGCGCAAGTCAGCTCTATGCTCAACAGCATTAAGGGACATATAGCAAAAACCTCTAATACGCTTAATAACATACAGGCGAGCCAAAGCGTTATAGCATATAATACCCAAAAAGCAGCAAGTGAATTGTCATTTATGAATTGGATGAGAGCTTTGGGCTATTAGGCTTATTTCTATTCATCAAATGAGCAATACAATAAGAAAAGAAAACAATTAATAACAAATAAAACAAACAAAAATAGAAGGATTCAAAAAATCCTTAATTAGTCCTTTAGGAAAAGCAACAATGATTATTGTATTATACATAATAATATTTGCTTTAATTTACTTTGCGGCCATGCTTTCTGACGGCACACCCGTAATTGCATTAATAATGGCTGTTTTGTTTATATATTTCGGTTGGCAGGCATTGTCAAAAATTACGCCTAACATCTTCCTTTTGAAGCTACTTATTCTTGTGGTGGTGAATCAATATAAAGATACTACGGAAAATAGTTGATAACATCTCAGCAATTGCAAATAGTCAGCACTTTGAAATCGGCGGTATTTTGGGTAGTTCTGAAAATGGAGTTATTACCGATATGATAGAGGATTTGCCATCTGTTACTGCAGGCTGTAGATTTGAGTACTACCCTAACATAGAATTTTTAAATGCTCAAATTGAAAATTGGTCAGAAAATTGTATAGAATTTTTAGGTCTTTTTCACACCCATTTTTCAGGATCTAAAAATTTATCTGATGCAGATATTAAATACATAAAAACAATAATGCTTGATTCTGCAGATATGGTTAAACATTTATACTTTCCTATTTTTACATTACCTAATAACGAATTAACTGTCTATATAGCGTATTTCGAAGGTAACGATATAATCATCGATAAAGATGAAGCAGTTATCGTATAAAAATCTTGAGGCTTGACAAGATTTTTAAAATATTATTTTTTACACAACGGAGGTCATAGTTAAAAATGGAAAAGAAATTTGTAAAATTGCCCGATGGACATTTCGAAATAGACCACAATTGTTCTACATGTGTTTACGCAAATTGGAATGATAAAAAAGATGGCAAGCCCCACTGCGATGGTGGTTATGGAGGATATAATCGTCCCAGTGATAGAAACGGTTGCTTCCATTGGAGAGGTTAACTTATAGAATGTAAAGACAACTCCCAAACTATATTTCAAGCTCTCAAAATTATCAAATTTCGAGTTGTAGTTTGGGATTTGTCTTCTTTTTCAGGAAAACAAACAGAGGAAAGCGTGTCTATGATGCAATAAGAAAACTGTAAATAATACTCAAAAAGTAGCAATAAATTTGTCTTCTTAAATTATATGAAAACATTAGGTTATTAAACTTATTAAATATCAAACCTGCAATATGAGTTGGGCAGGCAAAGCAGAAACATTAAATAAAAGCAAGAAAGGTGTCAACAAATGTTTATTTTAACAATTATCCTTATACTTATTACCGCTACTCTCCTTCCGTGGTTAAAACCTTATATTGAATATAAGAAAATCGGAAGTTATACCGAGTATACACCAGTTAGCAAAGAACTTAATGATAAGGCATTAGAATACAGTTGGTATCAGATTAACGGGTTCAAAAATATCAATAATAAAGCGATAAATTATCTTAGCCAAGTTTCAAAGACATGCAACCAAAATCATTTAAAATGGTTAAACCAATGCCGCAGTTTTATAGAGGAAGGACTTATAAAAGCTGAAGAAAACGATGCATCGAAATTGTTTCTTTCTAATGCCGAAACGGCAAGTTTATTTGAAATTTTACAAGTAATTAGAAGAAGCAGAAAGAAGCTTCTTCCAAAGCATCAGGAAATGGGATTATCAACATGTGGAGAAGCTGTTGTTATGCATCTATGGATCAAACTTCGCATCCGACAAATTGAGAATGGGGAATCTGTTAAACCGGGAGATTTAGACTATGTTATTAAAGCTGTAAACGAAGTCAAAAGTCTTTCAAAGTGAATTAGTATCATCGCATCACAGCAAACTGATACCTATATGCCAATATGCTGTTAAACGGTTTTAAGCTTTGTGTTTGGTTAATTTACAACAACGTTATATAAGATATAAAATCTTTGTTGGATTGGTAATAAAATCCACCCTAGGGTACATCTTCTTACGAAGTTAACCACTAAGGGTGGATTTTTATTTATCATTAGTTATATCGCCGTTGCCGCTTACGGGGATAGCCTCACCCAAGTAGGTAGGCGAAGGTTTAAACATTACAGTGAAAAAATCTTTGTTGCGGGCAAGAATCTCTCTCAAGTCTCGTTTGGTCTGCCCTGTATATGTTCTGTAATTCGATGGAACACCGTAAGCATTAAGCCCTAACTTTTCCGCTATATACAAAGCGCGGTACAGGTGATACTTTTGGGTGACGATTATTATGGTTTCCGCACCGAACACCTCTTTTGCTCTATAGATACTTTCGTAAGTAGAAAAGCCCGCGTGATCCATAAACACATCAGAGGATGGTACTCCTGCATCAACGGCATATTGCTTCATAGCATTAACCTCATCGTAGGTTGTTGTACCGTGGTCACCGCTCATTAACAGCTTTGGAGCAGAACCGTTTTTATAAAGGGCGATTCCGCAAAGCAACCTATCCTCCAACATATTGCTGGGGGCTGTTCCGTTGACTTTACAGCCAAGCACCAATATACAGTCTACGTCGGAGAGGGTTGCCGCTTGAGATTCAGACATTATATATTCTTCTGCCTTATGTTTTACATAAGCATTAACGCCAAAAACCCAAGCTACGGCTATAACTACTATGGAAAGCGCTGTGATCGAAGCTATTATCATCTTTCTGTTTTTCATACCTTTACTGTTATAAATCACAAAAAACAAAGCGGGGCTACAAAACGTTTCTGTAACCCCGTTTTTAACTATTTTACTATAACTGCGATACCGTCGGGAATAACAGTAATCTTACTGTCCTTACCTACTATTGCTTCCGCCTGTGCCATAGCATCCTCAAGAGTAAAGGCATGACCGATGTGCATATCTTTTATCATTTGAGGGTCACAGTGCTTGCTTACAATAATAACGGTACATTTTGTAAGTATACGGGCAAGTATTTGCGCTTCCCACTGGTCAAACTCCGTTTTGGAAGGGTGAACGCCGTTGATAGAATCATACGCCGCCTGTGCGGAGGGTTTTTCTGCCAACAGCTTATAGAAGAACTCACCGCCGTGGCCGTCCATACAAGAGGAAGCGATGATAACAACGCCACCTTCTTTAACGCAAGCCTCACCCGCTGTCATACCTTTAACGGTTTGGTAAATGTTTTGATCCAAAGGATAGCCGCCGTTAGTTGTAACAACGATATCCGCAGGGATAGCATTTACCTGTGCAAGGGAAGCCACGAACTCGCACCCCTTGGCATGAGCTTGAGAAAGGTCACCTGCAAATGCGGCAATAACCTCTTTTTCGCTATTGATAACCACATTAAGAATAAAGCACAAGCCTGCCGCCTGTGCGGCGAAAAGCATATCCTTATGTACGGGATTTTCCTCAAGGCTACCTGCGCGAGCGTGTTTATTTGCTATAAACAACGCGTTGTGATTCCAAAGCACGGTCTTTTTGGAAGCGATACCGGGGAGTACGGATTTTCTGCCACCGGAAAAGCCTGCGAAAAAGTGAGGTTCTATAAAGCCTTCTGCAATAAGCAAATCTGCCTCATCGGCAAGCTTATTTATCCACAGCTCACCACCGGAAGGAAGAGTGCCCTTAAAGCACATATCTTCATCCTTATAAGCATCGTGTACTACTATCTCTTCGTTGGCGACGATCTCTGCACCGTATTTTGCCACCAACTCCTCATGGGTGGTGGGGCGGTGCATACCTGTTGCCACAAGTATGGTGATGCGGCAATCCTTGTTGGCAGAACGGATCTCCTTAAGGATGACAGGCATTGTCACTGCGCTTGGAACTGGACGAGTATGGTCGCTGGAGATGATAACCACATGCTTCTTTCCCACAACTTTCTCCGAAAGCTTTTGGGAGGCTATGGGGTTTGCCAAAGCTTCTTTCACAAGCTCGGTTTGAGATTTAGTAGGCTTATAATCCTCCGAACGGCTGACAAGCACACCTGCCAACCTGTCATCGGAAACATCAAAGCTTAAATGCTCTTTAAAATAAGGTAAACTGAATGTTGCCATAGCTTAAAGTCTTGCAACGCCGGTCTTGCGTGCAGCTTCTGCAACTGCTGCTGCAACGGATTTGCCTACTCTTTCATCGAAAGCGGCGGGCATAATGTATTCGGGATTGAGTTCTTCATCAGAGATGAGGCTTGAAATAGCTTCGGAAGCAGCAAGCTTCATTTCATCGTTAATGTCAGAAGCGCGGACATCAAAAGCACCTCTGAATATGCCGGGAAATGCAAGAACGTTGTTGATTTGGTTGGGGAAGTCACTTCTGCCGGTAGCGATAACTGCTGCGCCGCCTGCTTTAGCGTCATCGGGAAGAATTTCGGGAAGAGGGTTAGCGCAAGCAAATACGATAGCATCTTTAGCCATGGACTTAACCATATCAACGCTAACCATATTGGGTGCGGAAACGCCTATAAATACATCTGCGCCTGCAAGAACATCTGCAAGACTGCCGGCCTTCTTATCAAGGTTGGTAACAAGTGCCATTTCGTCCTTGATGGGGTTCATACCCTTTTCTCTGCCTGCATAGATAGCACCGTTACGGTCGCAAAGGATTATGTTCTTGCAACCTGCGGTGAGAAGCAAACGGCAAATGGAGATAGCTGCAGCGCCTGCACCGTTGATAACTATCTGAACGTCTTCCTTCTTCTTGCCAACAACCTTTAATGCGTTGGTAAGGCCTGCAAGGGTAACAACAGCGGTACCGTGCTGGTCATCATGGAAGATAGGAATATCACAAACTTCCTTAAGTCTCTTCTCTATTTCAAAGCAACGGGGTGCGGATATATCTTCAAGGTTAACGCCGCCAAAGCTGCCGGAGATAAGCTGTATTGTCTTTACTATTTCGTCAACGTCCTTACTCTTAATGCAGAGAGGGAAAGCGTCAACGTCACCAAAAGCCTTAAAGAGCGCACATTTGCCTTCCATAACGGGCATACCTGCTTCGGGTCCAATGTCACCAAGACCGAGAACTGCGGTGCCGTCGGTAACAACCAAGCACATATTCCATCTTCTGGTAAGCTCATAGGACTTATTAACGTCCTTTTGTATTTCAAGACAGGGAGTTGCAACACCGGGAGTATAAGCAAGAGCAAGGTCTTCCTTGGTCTTGCAGGGAACTGTGGTTATAACTTCTATCTTGCCTTTTTTTTCATAGTGGAGTGCTAAACTTTTTTCTGCAGTAGTCATATCTTTAATAGCTCCTTATAAATTAATATTTTAATAGTTGCCGGAAAACATTTGGTTGTTTTCACCTGCGTCAAAATCGCCAAAGTATGCCTTAACATCCATACCCAAGTAGTTGGCCATATCAACCATTTCTCTAACGGTGTTTTCGTTAACCTTTATGCCGTTAGCTTTTCTGTCTGCCATTGCAGCAATTTCTTTTTCGCCGTGGGTGTAGATCTTTTCCTGACCGTCTGCCTTGGGGCTTTCGCGAAGATCTTGCAAATACTTGGAGAAGTGAGCCTTTATATCATCAGCGTTGCCGAAGAATGCAGGGTTAATAGCCATAAAGCCGTGGCAGATACCGCTCTTGCCGCCCTTCATACAATAGTTAGAGGTTACGCCTTGAGAGAGGATGGAAGCGAAGAACTCACAAACCATACCCCAACCGTAGCCTTTGTGGCTACCAAGCTGTTCGGTAGAGCCGCCGAGAGGCATTATACCGCCGCCGTTCTTTGCAACGATGTTCTTAAGAACGTCTGCAGCATCGGTAGAGGGGTGACCGTCCTTATCAAGCGCCCAACCATCGGGAAGAGGCTTGGACATTTTGTTGTACATTTCGAGCTTACCGCGGGTAACAACGGTAGTGGAAGCATCAAAGAAGAAGGGATAAGGTTCTGCCGGCGCAGACATTGCTATGGGGTTAGAGCCTATCATAGCAAGCTTGCCGAAGGTAGGAACCATTATAGCTTCAGAGTTGGTACAAGAGAAACCAACTAAACCCGCATCACAGGCCATCTTTGCGTAGTAGCCTGCGATACCGTAGTGATTGGAATTCTTAACGGAAACTATACCAACACCTGCTGTCTTTGCCTTTTGGATTGCAAGCTCCATAGCGGCATGACCAACAAGCTGACCCATACCGTCATGTGCATCTATAACTGCAGAAATAGGTGTATCAAACACAACCTCGTGTTTTGCGCCTACAACGATTGTGCCCTTTTCGATACCCTTGTGGTATCTTACAAGACGCTGCATACCGTGGCTTTCTATACCGTAAAGGTCGGAAAGCATAAGTACGTCAGAGATTATTCTGCTTTCTGCTTCAGAAAAGCCGAATTTGCAAAATGCCTCCATACAAAATTTGTCAAGATGCTCTGCCGGATATGTCAAATATCCCATTAAATATCATTCCTTTCAAAAATATTTACGCATTAATACGAGGAGGAAAAATCATCCTTTCCCCTCTTTGATTAGATTATCACAATTACGGCGATATTGCAAGTGTTATTTTTGTTTTTGGGGCCATTATTTTAAAACAACTTTGTTTTTGCACACAAAATAAGGGCGGCATTAAATGCCGCCCTTCAAGTTGATGACAAACCTTGTCATCAACTTGGCAGACTGTTGAGAAAGAGTGCTCACACCACCCCATTGCTCACTTCGTTCGCAACGGGGACCCCGCAAGACGAACCGAGGCGAGAACTGTACTTGGTACTGTGAGCCGAGGTTCGTTTTGAACGGTAAAATACGATAAATTGCAGAAAAGTCTTCGATTTTTCCCCATTATGAGTAATGATATTTTTATTTTTTTGTGTTCTGCGCCTTTATCAGCAGTCTGAAGGGCGGCATTAAAATGCCGCCCTTATATTTTATAATGTTATCAACAAGTCATCGCGCTTATCGTGGTAATTAAAAGGTCACAATTGATGCTTGTTTAGCTACCGCTTACTATTCTTCTAATAATAGCGTAGTCGGTTGTGGAAACATTTTCGCTGTAGTCAACGTCTGCTGCTTGAGCATATATACCTTCAAGACCGCCGGAGCCTTCTATGGCGCGTCTTACAGACAGCATATCTGTAGTCGATACCGCACCGTCACAGCTAACGTCACCGTCAACTATAATGGTGTAGGACGATCTAACCTCGTCGTTAACAACCAAATTTACTGTGTAACCGGTTGCTACAACACCGGAGCTTACAGCGTTACCGGAAGCATCTTTTATTACTATATATTCTGCTTCTTCATTAAACATTGCTACAAAGTTATCCTTTGTGGTACCGGCGCCGGTGCCCTTAACATAAGTATCTGTATAAGTCAACTCTGTATTCTTTATAGTTAAGGAATCGGGACCGATAGCTATGCCACCGTTCACCAATACATATCCTGTGCCGCGAATAGTTGCGTTGTCAAGATAAGCACCTACAAAGGTAAGCTTATCGCCTTGCACAATTTTTGCAGCGTAGGAATAATTGGTATATGCACTGTGGATAACCCAAAGCACCTGGTTGCCTGAAACAGGCACACTCTTTTCTACGCCGTTTTCATATACAGTATTTACGGTATACGTACCATCGGAGTTAGGTGTACAGAGGAAGGCGCGCCACCAAGTCATACCAAAAGAGGTGCCTTTAGCTGCAGTCCAAATACTGCTGGAGCTTGCTGTAACAGAGCCGTTTATATCTGCAACAGGGATGTATTCTACATTTGTGGGATAAGAGCCGATCCAAGGACCAAGCATAACGGACTTTGAGGCAGCCGCTGTGTTCTCGGGACCAACAGCTGTTATGGTAGCCTTAATGTACTTACCGCTGGACTGACCGGGAACGGTGATGGAAGTACTTGTAGTGGTACCGCTGTATACTACGGTGCCTGTAGTAGCACTCATTTCACCTTGATATACCTCAACACTGTATTTGTAGGAGGTAGCGTTAGTTACAGCACCCCAGCTTACAGCGAGGTTGGTATTGTGCGCAACTACGGATTCGGAAGAAATTGTAGGAGCCTTAACCTTGTTGGTATTAGCTTCGGAAAGCAAGCAGAACCAGTCAACAGTCATAGCAGAAATAGTGGTAAGGTGGCTTGTGGAAAGCCAAACGTCGCCGGGGTAAGACTGTCTGCCATTGGTGGGATAACTATCCAAAACGTGATAATATCCGTTGCTGGGATTATAGTCAACTATTGCAATAAAGTGGTTGGGAACGTGTGCTACTGCAACGCCGCCATTGTTAAGATGGTTGATAAGAGTAGAGCTTTTAACTGTTGCCCACCAACCGCTACCGCCATTACAATTAAGAGTAAAGCCGTATCTATCGCCGTATTTAGCTTCTACTTTAGGATAAAGCTCAAGTCTATAGGTACCGTCAGCACCGCCCTTGTTATATGCGCCGATGCTGTATGCCCATGCGGCTACTTCGTTAACGTCCATAGCGTTGCCTGTAAGGAAGCCTACAGCATTAACTAAAGAGAAAATACCGCAACCGGTAGCTCTAAGAGTACCTGTACCGTATGTATTTGCAGAACCTGTCCACTTTGTGTCGTTCTGAACGACCATTACCCAATCTTCATAAAGTGCTGACGTAGGAACAGAAACTGCAGCAAAGGAAACGAGCACGCCAAGCACTAACAAAAAGCTTACAACTCTTTTCAGTGGTATAAGTTTTGTAATCTTCATCATACATCCTCCAAAATCTATTCAATAAATATCTATTATTATAATACATTAATTAGTAATTGTTGTCAACAACTGATTGATTAGGTTAAACATTTTCAACGTTTTGTACAAAAAAGTTTGTTCATTTTTGTGCGTTGTTTTTAACTAATATAATTTGCGAGGGTGGATTTACTTCATAGATTTCGCATTATACTTACTTGATAATACTGTTTTAATAAAACACCCTCTATTACTTTCCTTTATTAATTCAAAAAGGGCATCGGAAACAATCCGATGCCCTTTTATCTTCCTGGTCCCCAAGAAGCCGGCAGGCTTCATGGAGAATATACACATTGGTGTTAGTCGTACTGCTTGGGAAGCTCTTCCTGTGCTTCAAGTACATCACTTATGCTTCTTGCAACAGCGCCGCCGTATACATAGTATCTTATGTCGTTACCGGCATTTTCGCCACCGTAGTACTTATTAAACACATCGCCCCAAGTACTTTCTACATACGCGTCATCCTTACCAAGGTGTTCACCGAATTCAAGGAACTCGTAATTATTGGCGTAGATTGCGTAAGGTATAGCAACGATCTTAGCCGATTTTTGACTTTCGGGTATACCTGCGATTATAGCGTCAAATTCAAGGTAACGCTGATCGTAATTGTAAACGCCGAGAAGCTCTGTATTGTTCTGACCGTCAGCGCTATCACTGTCAACACCTGCAAAGATGTTTCCGTTTTCATAGCTATCGGGAACAAGCTCGGTTGTAATGTTGCTGTAGTAGTAGTACTTGTTAGCTCGAGAGTGTTGAACGATACCACCGAAGGTAAGATAGTTACCGTTGTGGCCCTGTTTGCCTTCGCCATAGTTATTAGCGTATTCAAGGAACCTGTCAAGGCCTGCCATAACCTCATCTTCATCGAATGCAAACTTCTTTGTGGAAGCATCATAATCGTAAGTGATTATTTCTTGCAATTCGGAAAGCATAAGGAATGCAGCCTCTGTAGATGCAGACCAATACCTGGTATTGCCGTCACCGTCAATTGTGGTAATAAGGCCGTTATAAACAACATTACTGCTTGTTGCGTAATAAGTGCCGTCACTATCTTGAACAACGCCGCCTGCAATGCCGTTGTAATTGCTACTGTACCAATAACGGGTTGTGTTGCCTTCTACTGTTACGTATGTCCAAGAAGGATAATCTTCGTTACAGGTCCAATAGTGAGCAACATCACTACTGTCACGGCTAACAATCTTAATAGTTTCTGTTACTTCTTCAACGCTGTAGTAGTATGCTGTCTTACCGTTGTTAAGAACAACGCTGGATACATTCTCGTTGCTTACAAGGCTTTCGTCAGGGCTGTACCAATAGCCGTCGGAGTCAACCCAGTTTACTCTGTTAACATTTTCGGTGCAATACCAATAATGAACATTATTGTCACCGTCGGTTGTTGTAAACTTATAACCGCTTACTTTATTGTTTTCACAATAGAAGTAATCATCAGCATGCATCCATACTTTACCGGTATCGTCGTTAATTACGATATCTTCAGCGCATGTGAAGTATTTAACCTCGCCACCTATAGTGAGCGCAAATTTAAAGGCAGCTTCTGTAGTTTCGGTTACGTTTGTAAGCTTGATAACCTCGGTAACACCGGAAAGCTTAACAACTTCGGTGATATCCTTGATCTCTTCTACACCTGTCAACTCGCTTGCGGCATTGAGCTTGGTAAGCTGCAAGCCGTAATCTTCATAGACGGTAGTGTAAGGAGCCCTTGTGGGGAATGTATCTGTAAGATATCTGTTAAGGTTGTTAAGGGTGAACAGAAGTGTACCGTACTGTTGTCTGTGGGTGTGAGTATTGTAGTACGCGGTATCGTCGATGTACCAGATAGAGCCAAAGCGCAATGTGGTGTTTGCATCTCTGGAAATACCGTTATAAATTACAGAGCCAAGGTTGGTTTTAGCGCCGAGAGGTGCCAAGTTGAGAGATACGCCATTTTCATCGTTTGCGTATTCATCATAGTCAGACTCGTAGTTAGTATCCCAAATTACGGTACCTGTAAGTTCTACTCTGTTTTCGGGCATGTTAATGTAGTTTGCGCCTTGGTTTGCAGTATCTACACCGTAGCCTTCTGCCTTAAGATACTCAAGAGAGTTCATAAGGTAAATGGGCAGGTAATAGTAAGCGTCTTCACCAACATAATTGGTAGGCAATGCACCTGTAAATTCGTCACGTGCAAGAACGTTACATACTGTAAGCGTTGTGGGAACCGCAGTGGTGGTAAACAGACGGGTGGTTGTGTTGCCTGCGTCGGTAACATTGGTGTAGTAAATTCTACTGTCTGCCAAGAGCTTATAGGTAGATACCCAGTCGCCTTGGTAATTGTACTCGGTTGCGAAGAGTTGGTTGCTGGTCACTCTCAACAACAGTTGGTCACCGCCGTAGAAATAAGGAATATCTCTGCCGTCAAGCGCGCGCTGTTCTACGTTGCCGAATACATAGTTTCTGGTGTACTGTTCTTCGTCCTTATCGTTGTATACAACATTAAGGGTGTAATCGCCGGTAGGTGTCTCGGTTTCATAGAGGTTACTGTCATAGAAACCGCGGAAGAAGGTAGGACGAACCTCACTTGTTTGATTAGTTATATCTTCTTCGGTGAGACCTATAGCATACTTCTGGAACTTGCTGTCTGTAAGGTCAATTACAGGGTAACAAGGATGGCCTTCGTATACTTCTACTTCGGTAAGACAGATCCAACCGTCTTCACCGCCGTCTGTTTCGGCTACTACTTGAACATATTGATAATCGTTAAGCTGCAAGCCAAGCTCGCCGTCTCTTGCGAAGGTGAGATTATATCTGTAAACGATATAATCATCGGTTTCCAGAACAATATCCATACCCTTAAGGGATACTTCGCTGGAGTCATTATCTTTAGCGTTTACAGTTGCAACTTTACGCCATGTGGAATTATCGTCGGAAACATATGCTGTTATGTTGTAAGGTTGGTTAATCTTATCAACGCTGTCTTTAGATTCGAGAGCGTAAACGGATACATAACCTACATCGTTAAGCTCACCCATATCGAAGGTAAGGGAAACTTCCGCAGCGTATGCCTTCATCCAACCAACGGACATATCCTTCATTTCCTGAAGTGTGGGAGCTGTACCACCTGCGTAGTTGGCTTTGTACAAGGTTGTACCGCCAATACCGTCGGTGAGCTGACCGGTAAGATATACGTTGGTGTTGTTATTTGTTCTGCCGTCATCAGCATAGCCTTCGTCCTCTGCAAAGAGGTAACCTGCTGTGGTAGGAGCGAGAGCAAATGCATAGGGCTTGTTGAGAGCGTTATCCCATCTTTCAAGGGTATCCTGATACATCAAAATAGCATCTTCGGAAACGTCAACCCATGTGGAAGCATTTGTGTTGGGTTTAGTATCGGGATATATTGCGTTTTGAATCACTTGGAACTCGGAAATGAACGTCTTTTCATCTTGAGAAGAGTGATTCATTATCGTAGCTTTGATATATCTTGCAGTAACGCCCTCGGTTTGCAAATCGAAGGTGTAGTCAGCAACGGTGTTGCCGTAAATCGTATCGGTTGCACCGGTGTAGATGATGGAAGCATAACCATCTTCAAATGTTGCGCTGTTAAAGCCCGTATCATCAAGTGCAACAGAGCCGATGTAGGAGTAGCTGAGACCGTCGGTAGAGATGGAGAATTCAACACTTGTGGGGAATACAACGCCGTCTTCACCACCGCCCATGAAGCGGAGCTTAAATGCGGAAAGACCGTATTCCACAGAACCAAGGTCAAGAATTATGTTTTCTTCACGTACACGAACGTCCTCTTTTACTTCATACTTATCATGCTTTGTATCGATCTGCTGAATATAAGAGTAAACAGTGTCGGTGGGGTCAATATCCTCAATAACGTCAGCATCGGGGGTACCCATACCGTCACCAACAAAGAAGCCTATTGCGTAATCCTCGAGAGCTTCTACAAGGTAGGAGTTGGAGTATACGCTCATCTTTTCGCCGTCGGTAAGCTGCCCAACGCCTGCGGGAACGTAAAGAACATTGCCATATTGGTTGGTATCAAACCTGAGGGTCTTGTTGGAGGAATAGTTGTACTCGAATGCTTCGCGATAGTCACCGTCGGTATTAGCGATAGTGGGTTTGAACACGCCGTTATCAACAACGCCGATTTCGCCCTTTTCGTTTACATAGTAGAGAGGTGTTTCGGAGTATACAGCAAGGAATGCTGCCAACGCGTCCTCAGTATTGTTCTCACGGAACCAGTTTTCGGTGTACATATAGGTGTTATCCCAATATGTGGGCAAGTTTCTAAGAGAGTATCTCTTACCGCGTGCAACGTTAAAGTTCTCT
>JAZUQW010000307.1:0-5280 GCA_045605905.1 Eubacteriales bacterium | reverse complement strand
CATGGCGTTTGCGGTAAAGAACGGCTTGCAATGCGCAATGATGGCACCTACCGAGATTCTTGCCAACCAACATTATATAACCCTTGGAAAGCTGTTTGACGGCTTTGGCATAGAGCTTGCACTGCTAACGGGCAGTACAAGTGCCAAGGAGAAGCGCCGCATAAAGGCGGGGCTGGCTGATGGCAGTATTACCGCTGTGGTAGGCACCAACGCCATAATTCAAAAAGACGTAACATACAAAAAGCTTGGGCTTGTAATAACCGATGAGCAACACCGTTTCGGTGTACTTCAAAGGGCAGCGCTGGCAGATAAATCCGCAGAGCTTTGCCCCCACTCCTTGGTTATGTCTGCCACACCTATACCCCGCAGTTTGTCGCTGATTTTGTACGGAGATATGGACATAAGCATAATTGACAAACTCCCCCCCGGCAGGCAGGTTATTGAGACCCGCTGTGTAGGGGAGGATAAGCGGAAAGCCGTATATGATTTTATAGAAAAGCAGGTAAACAAAGGACGGCAGATATACATCATTTGTCCTCTTGTAGAAGATAGTGAAGGCGCCACCGATGACAAAAAGAGTGTGGAAAGCTATAAAGCCTTGTTTGCAAAAGCCTTGCCCAAGGTAAGCGCCCTGTGCTTGCACGGCAGAATGAAGGGCAAGGAAAAAGACGAGGTAATGGGCGCCTTTGAGCGTGGTGAAGCGTCGGTGCTTATCTCCACCACAGTGGTAGAGGTTGGTGTAAACGTACCCAACGCCACAGTAATGCTTATAGAAAACGCCGAGTGCTTTGGGCTGTCCCAATTGCATCAGTTGCGGGGCAGAGTGGGCAGAGGCAGTTATAAATCCTTTTGCATAATGCTTACCGAAAAAGCAAGCGAAAGGCTGGAGGTGCTGTGTGAGACCACCGACGGTTTTCGTATAGCGGAAGCCGACCTTGCACAACGGGGACCGGGCGACTTTTTCGGCGCACGTCAAAGCGGCGATGCCCGATTTGTACACGCCACCGCCGCCGACCTGCCCTTGATAGAAAAGACCCGCAACCTGGCGGCAAGTCTTGAAAGGCACCCCTCCCCCGTTTTAGAGGAGGCGGTGCGCCGATATCTTGGGGGCATTGGCAGTGAAAACATATTTAATTAAGAGAGAAAGCGATGGAAATAAACGGACTTAAGCTTAAAAACGGGCTTGTACTTGCGCCCATGGCAGGTGTTACGGATATGGCGTTCCGCGGTCTGTGTGTCGAGTTTGGGGCAGAGTACTGTATAACGGAAATGATATCCGCCAAGGCGGTGTGCTTTGGGGATAAAAAAACAGCCGCACTGGCGCGCCCCGCAGAGGGCGAGCAGGTGGCTATACAGATATTTGGCAGCGAGCCCTATTATATGGCAAAGGCGGCGGCAGAGCTTATGAAATACGCCCCTATTGCCATAGATATAAACATGGGGTGCCCTGTGCCCAAATGCGTAAAAAGCGGTGAGGGCAGCGCTCTTATGAAGAACCCCGAACTGTGCGGCAGGATAGTGTCAGAGGTAAAAGCCGCCGTAAACGTACCCGTAGGTGTAAAGATGCGCACGGGCTTTGACGATGCCCACAAAAACGCACTTGAGGTAGCAAAACGGGTAGAAGCGGCGGGTGCCGCCTATGTGTGTCTGCACGGCAGAACAAGGGCGCAAATGTATTCCGGCACGGCAGAGCGAGATACCCTCAAGACCGTAAAAGCCGCACTTTCCATACCCGTAATAGGAAACGGCGACATTAAATGTGCCGCCGATGCCATAAACATGATCAACGAAACAGGCTGTGATGCCGTTGCTGTGGGCAGAGGTGCCATGGGCAGGCCTTGGCTGTTTGCCGAGCTTACCGCCGCCATGGAGGGCAGAGAGTACATACAGCCCACGGCAGAAGAAAAGCACGCCGCCGTGGTAAAGCACATAAAAACCGCCGTTGCCAACAAGGGTGAACATGTGGCCCTGCCTGAATTAAGAAAGCATCTTGCTTGGTACTCTAAAGGCTTATACGGCTCTGCGGCGTTACGCAACCGCGTAACAAGCGTGTGTACCGAGGCGGAAGCCCTTGAGGTTGCGGAAGAAATGTTCTTCGGCACAAAATAAGCTATAAAGAAGCAAGGCATTAATGCCTTGCTTCTTGTTGTATAAGAAAACCTCGCCATAGTGGCGGGGTTTTCTTATACAAAAAATAACATCCAAGCCAAAGCTTGGATGTTATTATGGTGACCCGTAGGAGAATCGAACTCCTGTTACCGCCGTGAAAGGGCGGTGTCTTAACCGCTTGACCAACGGGCCATGGTGCAGGGATTTATTGGTAGCGGAAGTCGGATTTGAACCAACGACCTGCCGGGTATGAACCGGATGCTCTAGCCAACTGAGCTATTCCGCCGTAAGCAAATCCCCGACCGCCCGACTAGTATAACAGGTAATTCTTATTTTGTCAATACCTATTTTAAGTATTTTTTGAAAAAATATAAGTTTTTTGCAAAAAAATGGGGGGGCAAAGTTTTTGAACTTGCCCCCAAAAAATTCTTCCGTCTATTCGGGCATTCGCTCGTTTGCCAGCAAAAACTTGTAGCTTTTTACAACCCTATCGTAAGCGTCACGGGATATAAGATAATCCTCATCGCCGTTTACTTTGCAATGTACTTTTTCGCTGTTCAAAACGTAAAAGTTGTAAGAGAGCGTTTCGTCCCGGCACTCCAGCACAATCCTCATATCACCTGATTCGGGCGGCATCTCTCTGTATTGGAATTCGATATTTATCATCCCCAAAGCGCCATAGTATGATAGCAAGTTGTAGGATAATAAATCAGGCGTTTCGCCGTCTAAGGTGGCAATGGGATAACCGCTGTCAGTCATATCGCTTATGTCTATGGTGTGTTCTCCGTCCTCCGAGTTTATCATAATGCTTTTTACTTCAGAAAGCGGCTTTAAAAACAGGGTATCAATCACAAGGTTGTAGTCCGTGTATTCCATAAACTCAAAGGGCTTTTCCATAACGCCTATGGAGAATACCTTGGTGCCGTAGCAACAACCGTCGGCGTAATCCTCTTTGGCGTAAACGTAAAACTTGCCTTCTTCGTCGGGCTTGGTCATATACACGGTGTAGGTATCGCCCATAGTTCGGTAGGAGTAGCTACGGTAAGGCTTGTCCAGCCCGTAGCGGGCAATATCTTCGTCTTTAGGCTCCTTCACCACAATATTGTCGCACCTAAGGTTGCAGATGGAGTAAAGCATCTGACACACATTGGCGTCATTTACGTTTTCATAGCTTTTGCCGTCTCTGAAAAGTCTTTCGGGCGCGGTAAGCTTCCATTTGCCGTTAACGCCAAACTCGCCCTTTTCGCTGTCGCTTATGGGGTAAAACTCATAGCTTTCGTCCTCGGTTGTAAGCTTAAACCAGTCTATCTCCGTATAATAAAAATGAACGCCCATGTTGCCTTGACCGTAGTATTCCGTGGCAAAATACAAAGGCTCCTCGAAGGCGCAGCTCACAATATCGCCCAAAATATAAACCGTGTCACCGTAGGTTATTTCCGAACTGCTGTCGCTTTTCTCCCCAAGAAGGGCAAAGTAATAAGCGCCTTCAAAGCTGTTGCCTATCCGCAAATAACAGTCTTTGTGAACTGCGCTTGTTTTTACCGTTGCCTGTCCTTCACCGTCAAGCCCATAGTAGCTAAACTCTTTGGGGTTTTCCACCGTACCGATAGCAAAGGGTTGGCACACAAAATCATAAAAGCTTTTTATGTAGGTAGCTTTTTTTGTGTTGAACTGTTCATAAACGGACCTATTAAGTTTGGCTTCGCCGTGTGTGTTTGTGATTTTAACGGAAAGCACCACGTCTGTGTCATACAGAGTCTGCTTGCCGAACACAAGCTTCTCTTCCGCTACGGCGCTTTCTTTGCTCGTCTCCTCGGAGTACAAGCTTTCCTCGTCCGTTTCCTCTACGCTTTCGCTCTCCTCATCCGTTTCCTCGGAGTACAAGCTTTCCTCGTTTGTTGCGTTTTCTGTTTTTGTTCCCGTGCTTTGCTCGCTGCTGTTTTGCGCTTCCTCTTTGCCACAAGCGGAAAAAGACAAAAGCAAGCCTATGGTCATAAGTAAACATATAAGCTTTTTCATAACGCACTCCTTTGGGTTTGTCGTTTTGCTTTTTGTCCTACATTTTGTAAACCATTATACTACGATGTAAAAACCTTGTCAACAAGCAAAACACTGCCCGTTAAGGCAGTATTTTGCTTTTCTTGCTTTGTTACTTCGCTTCGCTTGTGGTGGTTATTATTGTTACGCTTTCGCCGTCGTCGTTAACCACAAAGGATGAGGGATTTAAATAAATAAGGCGGCATACCAAAGAGCTGTTTTCAAGAAATTCGTTCATCTGTTCACATTGCTCTGCGGTAACTACGCCTACAAGCACCGTTTCCCCGTTCAAGGTGGTACAACATAGCCCTACGCCGTCGGATACAAGCTTTTCAAGGTCATCCTTAAGCTCGGTGCGCAAAACCTCCTCGGCTTTCTCGTTATATACCGCCCAAATTTCGTGGTACTCCTCGATCTCGGCTTCAAGTGCTTCAAGCTCTGCTTCGCTTTGCTCCTTGCTCCACACCAGCTCGTAAAACATATCCTTTGTCTCCATCATTATAAGCTTTTCGGCGTAGCTGTCGCCGCCGAGTGCTTTTTCGCCAAGCTCTTTATATATTTTGTGACAGTCGTCAGAGCCGCGCCATGCCACAAAAGCGTCGATATATCTGTTATATGCGGGGTGGTTATCGTCCTTAAAACGGTAACCGTAGGCGCCTACCTCGAAAATTTCGGTAAACGCTTTGCCGCCGTAGCTCACTTCCGAAAGCGGTATTATCCCGTAAGTGTTTACAACGCGGATCTTGCCGTCACTTTCTTCTTTTTCCTTAATAAACTCCTCAAGCTCGCCCTTGTCAATGGGGGCGGTAAGGGCTACGGTGCCCGGAGATTGGATATACTCCACAAGTTCCTCGTTTTCGGTCAAAAAGTCAAGCGGCTCTTTTTCGGGCTCGGTAACCTCCGTGCTGCCCGCCAACGCACCGTCGTATTGATGGTCGGGGATGATAGGGCCTTCAAGTCGGAGGCCAAGCGGTCTTAGGAAGACAATACTCAGGAACAACTCCTTGGCTCACAGAACGACATGGCTACGATCCGACTTGTCAAAAAGTCAAGCGGCTCTTTTTCGGGCTCGGTAACCTCCGTGCTGCCCGCCAACGCACCGTCGTATTGATGGTCGGGGATGATAGGGCCTTC
>JAZUQW010000306.1:0-11341 GCA_045605905.1 Eubacteriales bacterium | reverse complement strand
GGGGGTCATATAGCCTACCCCAAAACTTTTCTTTTTTAACAAAACCATTACTGTTACACCAAACGCAAAAAGCAGGCCGGTTAGCCCTGCAAGATAAGCGGCAAGCACATAGATATACCGTATAAGCACCCCCGCCGCGCTCATTGCAGGCACAATAAAGCCCGAGGTCTCGGAGAACGCCACTATAAGCAACACCGATGTGCCCGCCAAGCCCGCCTCTACCGTAGCATCACCTACCAACAGGGATGCCACCAAACCCACCGCATCGCCTACACTGCGGGGCATACGTACCCCCACCTCGCGTATTATCTCAAAGGCGGTCAGCATAAGCAATATCTCTGCAATAAACGAAAGCTTTATGTCTTTTTCCATTTCATTTAGAGATTCCATCAGCACCGATGGGATAAGCCAACTGTCGTGATACACAGCGGCAGTAAACAGGGCGGGCAACAACAAGGATGCCAACAGGGCAAAAAAGCGCAAACATCGCATAAATGTGGCGTACCAGGCAGGCTTTAGATAATCCTCTGCAGACTGTATGCTTTCTACAAACACATAGGGGGCAGTAAGCACAAAGGGGCTTCCGTCACATACCACACCTACCCTGCCCGAAACCAGCTTCGATGCCACCTTGTCCACCTTTTCGCTGCTGCCCAGAGTGGGAAAAAAGCTTGTGCTTGGAGCCAACAACTGTTCAAGGTTTCCGCTATCCACAACACATTCCGCCTTGACGTTTTTTAAACCTTTTCGCAGCTCGTCCACCACCGCCGCATCTGCCCTACCCTGCAAATACACAAGATACACGCCTGTACCCGTAAGACTGCCTACGGTGAACTTTTCCACTCGCAGATCGGCGTTTTTTATAACACGGCGAAGAGCAGCTACGTTTCCCTCTCCGCTTTCCGTGAAGCCCGCTCGCGGGCCCTTGGCTGTAACATCGCTGTGAGGCTCTGTCACGCCGCGATGGGCAAAGCTGTCTGCGCTTACCACGGCGCAGTACAGCCTGTCTGTTTCGATTGCCACCAACAGGTTGCCGCCCAATATGGCTTGCACTGCCGACTCTACCGTATGGCAAAGAGAAAGCGCAGCGCTTTGCAACAGGCAGTCAAAGCCACCCCGAAATCCACTGTCGCAGTTTTTTACAATAGGAGCCACTACTCGGTCTGCCACATACTGCCGCCCAACTATGTTCCTAATATAAAACTCGCCGCAGTTGCAACCTTCTTTTTTTACGGTCCGCGCCGCAAAATCGGCGCTGTTGCCAAAGCTGTTAATTAAATAATCGTGCAAAGTATTAAAGCTTTCAATATCCAAAAATATGCCCCCGTTATGCAGTTATCACAAGAAAGTATTGCCTTTAACGGCAAAAATTATTCGACAAAAACTGCGTTTGGCTTATTGACATAATGCCGTAGCAAGTGTATAATGAGTGATGATTAGTAATATGCAATTCTCTGTTGTTTTAGAGGTGTTTTTATGGCAAAACCTTTGCGTGTAATTTTTTGTATACTTTCTATAATATTGGTAGCCGCCATGGTGGTGGCTTGCGTTGGTATTTTCGGCAAGGATGAAGGCGCGCCGCAAAGCGCCAAAAAAGAAGAGCCTGCCGTTTCTGTTGAAGTCAGCGAGGGTGAAGATTTTGTTTCCGAAGAAAGCGCGGAAGAAGAGCTTCCCTTTGAAAGCAGTGAAGAAGTCAGCACCGCCCCAGAAGCAAGCGAAGATACAAGCGACGGCGAAAGCAGTGACGATGTAAGCGAAGATATAAGCGCTGACGAAAGCAGTGAGGAAGTGTTGCCGCCCGAAAGCTCGGTAGTTGATGACAGCTCTGTGGTGGACGACAGCTCTGTTAACCCGGATGTTAATGACGAGCCTACGGTTATTGCGCCCAACGGTATGACCACCGACGAAATAGATGCGTATTTTGACAATTCGCTGTTTGTGGGACATTCCGTAATGGTTCATTTCAGCGTGCGTACATCGAATTGGCGCAAGAGTATATCCGATGATATTTTAGGCAACGCGCTTTTCTGCTGTACCAGCAGCTTTGGTTTTTACAACAACGATACACAGACCCCCTCTACCCCCGACAATGTGTTGCCAAAGTACAGGGGCGTAGCTTATAATATTGAAGACTTGCCCGAAGCCACCGGTAGAGACACTATTTATATAGGGCTTATGGGGCTTAACGATTTGGGTATGATGGGCGATGCCGACACCTGCTCGGAACTTGTGGCAGAGATAGTTTTTGAATGTATCGAAAAGATAAAATCCAACAGCCCCGACACCAAGGTTGTTATACTGTCTGCCACCTACCTTACAAGGGATACATCTTATCGAAAGCTTAATAACCGCAATATGAGCTTGCTTAACAACCATGTTTTGGATTACTGCAACGCCAACGGTATAGATTTTATAGATGTGTCCACCGCTATTAACGACGGCGACGGATATTTGGCTAATACTTATTCATCCGATAATTACTGCCATCTTACCGAGCGCGCATATTTTATTTGGATGGATATACTGCGCGACTATGCAAGGCAAAAAACTGCGGGCACTTGGAGTAATCCTGCAAGCATGCCTCTGTTTGAAGAATAAACATTAAAGAACCGAAAGGAAAAACATTATGAAAAGAATTTTTGTATTATTATTGGCAGGCCTGCTTACCGCATTCTCTTTTACCGCTTGCGGTAGCACTTCCGACGAAGAAAGCAAGACCGAAAGCAAGGCACCCGCTGCAGAAGACAACGCAAAAGAAAGCGAGGATGCCGTTACCGACGTAAAAGAGAGCGAAGACAACGTTACCACTGAAAGCGAGATGCTCTCTCAATCATCTGCTATTGAAGAAGACGTTGTATCCGAAGAAGCTCCCGAAGCAAACGACGGTGTTGATGTTGATGCACTTAAAGCCCGGGTTGTTGAAGCTATGGAAGGGGCAAGCTTTGAAATGCCCGCAGAAATGGTTTATAACGATACGGGTATTGACCCTGCAAGCTTTGAACAGGGCTTTTGGCTTTGTGAAGAGACCGGCGTCATTGCAGAGAATGTAGCTTTTTATGTTGCTAACAGCGAAGAAGATGCTAACGCAATAAAGGACCTGCTTAACAACAAGCTTACAAGTATGCAAAACCAATACAAGGATTATAACGAAGACAACTATAATTTGACCCTTAATGCTGTAATCGGCGGTAACGGCGTTTATGTTTATCTTGTTATATCCCCCAATGTGGATGCTGTAAAGGATTGCATAGAAGCCGCAATATAAGCATCAAAAAACAGGACGGAGATTTAAGTGGAAAACAAAACTAAAAAAAGAGCGTGGCTATGGATATTGCTGTGTTTGCCCATGGTGTTTATAGTTTACTTCTTTTTGACCCTTTCGGATTCGGATATTGATCCGGACTCGGTATCGGCAATAGACATAACAACACCTTACGGGGAAAGCATTTCTTTGACCGAAAAGGACGATATCAGCTTTTATGTGGATATGTATCTTAACGCCGCTCCGCTGGCAGAGCCGATTAGGACCGTTACGGAAGAAGATGGATTTGCCGTAACCATCAAAAGGGATGAGGGAGACATTGCTTTTTGCCTGTACCCCGAAATAAACACCAACGGTTGCTTTTTCTCCAAGACGGACGGCAAGTATTGCTCGGTTCTTTCTGACCACGCAAAAACGCTTTTGCAAAGAGATGAATACACGGTAGTTTACGATGTGTCGGGCTATGCATTGCCCAGCTTAAGCTTTACATCGGGCAACACAAAAGAGATAATTGCACCCAAAGCGTATGAGTGGAAATACCAAGATATCGCAGGCAACACGGTTAACCACACCGCTACACCTGTATCCGCAGAAAAGCAAAGCTTTAACTATGATTTTAAGCTTATAGACAACCCCATTGATTTTTCCGTAGAGCCTACGGAGATAACCTTGTCATTTATCGACTCTAACGGTAATGTGTTGCAAGAGACGGAGTTTGGCAAGCTTTACCATACCAACGACACGGTGCTTACCGCCAACTTGGTTGCGTATTGGGAACTGGGCGGCAAGGTTATAGGCGGAAGCGCGGAATATGAATTTGAAGTGTTTTACGACGTTCATCCCGAGCTTATGAATCCTCCGGCACAGGCAACGGCAGGGTCTATCGTTTATTTGACATTCCGTCATTTAAGCGCTAACGAAACCGTTGTGCTTGATACCATGCTTAAAACCTCGGAGCTTAACATTGTTTATGACGAAAACGGCGACTATGCATATATTGCCCTGCCTTTAAGCGTGGAAAACGGAGAAGGCGAATACTCTGTTACCTTTACCATAGGTGACATTGTGGAAAGCTTTGCTCTTAACGTTATTCCCGCAAGCAGTGAGCTTAACAGGGCGACTGTGGATACCGAGCTTTATGTTAAATCACAAACACCCGAAAGCTTGGAGGCGTACGCCGCGCTTTTGAAGGAATGGAACAGCAACAAGGGCGAGGTTATGATAGAAGCGGGCGATAAGTTTGGCAAGCCCACCGAAAACGCCGTAAAATATGATTTTGGCACCTATATGTCTGTGAACGATGTACCGCCGTTCTTCCATTCGGAGACCATAGACTACGTAATGAACGATGGCGACAGCATTAAATCCGCAGCGCGCGGCGTTATCATCTATATGGGTGAGGACGAAATACGCGGAAAGATGATGGTTATTGACCACGGCTATGGCTTGCTTACCCATTACTACAATATGGGTGAGTTTATTGAGGGCAAAAACGTTGGCGATACCGTACAGGAAGGCGTACTTATAGGCATGTCGGGCGTAAGCGGTATGACATATAAGGAAGGGGAACAAGCCCTTAACATCCTTAAGTTTGGCGTGTCCCTTAACGGTGTATTTGTTAACCCCAACCGTTTGTTTGCGGAAGGCCTTGACCTGCCCCTAAAGTAAAAACCGAATATAAAAATCTCCCCAAGAAACCGTTAGGCTTCTTGGGGACCATGAAAAAGATCAGCACGGAATGTCACTCAAGAACATCCCGTGCTTTTTGTATTGCTAACTATTTATTTCTTTTCTGCCAAAAGCTTGTTCAGCTCATCCACAAACGCATCCAAATCCTTAAACTGGCGATAAACCGAGGCAAAACGAACATAAGCAACCTCGTCTATCTCCTTAAGTCGGCGCATAACCATTTCGCCTATATAAGAGGTGGGAATTTCGTTATGAACGGAGTTTTGAAGGTTACGCTCGATATCGCTTACAATGCCCTCCATAACATCTTTGGAGATCTTACGCTTATCACAAGCACGGATAATACCTGCAAGCAACTTATTTCTATCATAAGCCTCTCTTGTGTTATCCTTTTTTACCACCAGCATGGGTACATCTTCTATAATCTCATAAGTGGTAAAACGGCGTTGGCACATAAGACACTCTCTACGGCGACGGATAGACGCACCCTCTGCCGTTGGGCGAGAATCTATAACCTTGCTTTCGGGGTGATTACAAGCGGGACATTTCATTTAACAAAACACCTCTTTCTATAAAGCTTATGTAACAGTATAACACAAAAAATCGACTTTGTAAAGAAAGGATTTACACTTTATGAAAAACAAACTTTGCAATTATTCACTCTATACCCTTTTAGTAGGCATTTTTCTGCCCCTTGCGGTTAGTATTGCCTACATAATCTGTTTGGGTAACGAAAACGGAATTAACAGCTATCACTTTGCCAAGGAAACCTTAAAGGTGGCAGAAGCCTTTTGCGGCTGTGTTATTTTTTCCGTGGTCTGCGCTTTTCTTTGGGATTACCTTTATAAGCGCTACTTGGCTTAACGGTGGGCTTTTTGCCACCGTGGGGCAACAGCACGGGTATAAGGTCGGTACGGTGCGCCAGCTCCAACGCTTTGCGCACAAGAGCGGCGTTTTCAGGCTTATACGACTGCAAAAGCGCCCTTTGAAGCTTCTTTTCCTCATAGCTTTTGGGCACGTAAACCTTTTGCATATCAAAAGGATTAAGCCCTGTGTGGAACATACAGGTGGATGCTGTACCGGGGGTTGGATAAAAATCCTGCACCTGCTCGGGGTTAAGCTTATTCTCGCGCAGGTACAGCGCCAAGGCAATGGCATCGTTTATGGTACTGCCGGGGTGAGAGGACATAAGGTACGGAACAAGGTACTGCTCTTTCCCCATGGACTTGGTAAGCTGATAAAAGCGGTTTTGAAACCGTTTGTAAACCTCAAAATTGGGCTTGCCCATATATTTTAGCACGTTGTCAGAGCAATGCTCGGGCGCAACTTTAAGCTGACCGCTTACGTGGTTTGCCACAAGCCGCTTAAAAAACTTTTCGTTTTTATCCGCCAACAAATAGTCAAACCTAATACCGCTGCGAATAAATACCCGCTTTACGCTGGGTATTTTTTCTACCTTTTCCAAAAGCTGAACATACTCGCTGTGGTCGGCGTTAAGGTTTTTGCAGGGAGTGGGAAACAAGCAGCGTTTTTCCTTGCAGACACCATGCTCCTTTTGTTTTGCGCAGGCGGGGTGACGGAAATTGGCGGTAGGGCCGCCTATATCGTGAATATATCCCTTAAAGTCCGGCATTGACGCTATCAGCTCTGCCTCCGCCAGCACGCTTTTTTCACTGCGGGAGCAAACGCTTCTACCCTGTACGTAAGTAAGTGCACAGAAGTTACAGCCGCCAAAACAGCCGCGGCTGTGGGTTATGGAAAAACGCACCTCGGCTATGGCGGGAACGCCACCTTCTTTTTCGTAAGAGGGATGATAGGTACGCATATAGGGCAAAGAATAAACCTTATCAAGCTCTGCCCTTGTCAAAGGAGGCATGGGCGGGTTTTGTACCAGCTTGCAATCGTCATATTCCTCGCACACGGCTATACCGTTTATGGCGTCCATATTGTCGTACTGAAGCTTAAACGCCTTTGCGTAAGCCTTTTTATCGGTCTTAAGGGTGTTGTAGTCAAAGGTATCCACATAATCAAAACGGGGTTTTTCATCTTTGGCACAGCGGTACACCGTACCCCTGATATCCCTCAATTTATGCACAGGCACGCCCTTGTCAAGCAAAAAGGCTATGCGGCGCATAATGTTTTCACCCATACCGTAGGCAAGCAAGTCGGCACCGCTGTCTATAAGTATGCTTCTGCGCACCTTATCTGTCCAATAATCGTAGTGGGCAAAGCGACGGGTGGAAGCTTCGATACCGCCAATAACTATGGGAATATCACCAAAGGCCTCTCTTATACGGTTGCAGTAGACAATAATTGCCCTGTCGGGGCGCTTGCCGGCCTTACCACCGGGAGAATAATAGTCGTCACCGCGGCGTTTTTTTGCGGCGGTGTAATGGGCAACCATGCTGTCTATATTGCCGCTGTTGACCAAGAAGCCAAGGCGTGGCTTACCAAAGCGGCAAAAATCCGCTGTGCTGCGCCAATCGGGCTGTGGCAGCACTGCAACGCGAAAGCCCTCTGCTTCTAACACGCGGGAGATTATTGCTGTACCGAAGGAGGGATGGTCTACATACGCATCTCCGGTAACAAGCACAAAATCGGGTGCATCCCAACCAAGGCTGTTAACCTCTTCTGCTGTGATAGGTAAAAACGGCATATAAACACTTCCCTTCTCGGTTTACTGCTTGTATTATATCATAAATACAAAAAAATGCAATAGTAAAGACGGCACCCCTTGCGGGGTGCCGTCCTTGTTTGTCGGGGTTACCAAGAAGTCGTCAGACTTCTTGGGGTGTTTTCTGCAAATTTAATTATGCAAAAAGCTTATTCGTCGTCTTCGTCGTTGAGGAGAGCATCCATGGAAACTTCAACAGAAGTATCGATATCAGCATCTTCTTCTACGGGGAAGCTGTCGATAAGAAGCGCGTCAAACTTAAGGATTTGAGCAGCGTCAAGGCTATCTACATAACCGTCGCCGTTTACGTCGCCACGAACAAGAGCGTCTGCATCAAGGTCGATAAGGAGAGCGTCATACTTAAGTACTTGAGCTGCGTCAAGGCTATCTACATAACCGTCATTGTTAACGTCACCGTAAAGGATGTCTGCTTCAACATCGCCGGAGGAGTCGTCATCAGAGGTGTCGTCGGAAGTATCAACATCAGAGGATACGTCGTCAGAAACGTCTTCGGAAGAGTCAACATCGGAGGAAACGTCATCAGAGGTTTCTTCGGAGGATTCGATATCGGAAGAAGCATCGTCAGAAGTTTCTACAGAAGAATCGTCTTCTTCTACTTCAACAACATAGTTGATGGTGAAGATGTCGAACTGGCCGATAAGGAGAAGCTCTGCATCCAAATCCAATACCTGGTCAAGGCTGAATTGATATTGGCCGTTGAGGTCGGTAGTGTCGATGGTGTAAGTAGCAACAAGCTTTTCTGCGGAGAAGTTATCAGCGGAATCGTCTGCAACAACGTTTTCGTCAGCAGTCAAGCCTGCGATTTCTTCGTAAAGGGTTGTGCCGGCGCCGAGGCCGTTGATAAGCTCGAGTTCGATTTCGATAGCTTCGCCTGCATTAACGGTAACATCAACGGTAACTTCTGCGTTATCGATGGTGTACTCGGTACCGTTTACGTTAAGAGTGCCATTGTAGCCTGTCTTGTAGCCAAGATAGTCCATAGAGCCCTTAACGGTAGCAAGTGCTATATCATCAAAGTAAGTATCAAACTTTTCATTGTCGCTGAGTTGATCGTCAAAGATCGGAATGTTGCTGATGAAGCCAAGCTCTACGAGGATGGTAGGAACTTCTGCCTTGGTGTTGTTGGTAACAACAAGGTTATCTCTGGGCTTAAGACCTCTGTCAACGAAGAGATTGAGAGCTTTGTACTGGTCAAGAACTGCCTGTGCGAAAGCTTCGTCAGTGGTGTCACCGGTCTGATAAAGAACTTCAAGACCGCTTACGCCTTCGGTAGTGAAGGAGTTACGGTGTATGCAGATAAAGAGGTCGAAGTCGCCTGCGTTAACCTTAGCAGCTCTGCTCATAAGGCCGTCGTCAACGTCTTCTATTCTTGTAAATGCAACGGTGTAGCCCAAAGCTTCGAACAATTCACCAACTCTGAGAGACATTGCAAGGGTATCATCCTTTTCCTGTCTTTCGCCCAAGCAAGCGCCGGGTTGAGAACCGCCGTGGCCGGGATCGATGATGATGTCAGCAGAGGTTACACGGTTTCCTCTAAGGTCGAGAGGCTTTTCAACATAGAAGAAGTTGTAGCTTTCGGACTTAGCGGAATCAGCAAAGTTAACGCCGTCACCCTTTGCAACTACGGTTGCTTGAGAGTAGGAGGTGTTGCTGCCGTATGCAACAACGGGATCCATAACGATGGTGTAGGTGGTTTCGGTAAGGTTTTCACCAACGAGAGTGTCACCAACATATACATCGTATGCAACTGCGCCTTCAACTGCGTCCCAAGAGATTGTGGGAGCTTCAAAGGTTTCCATTCTGTCAAGGTTGCCGGTGATGTTTGCGGGAGCGTCAAGAGCGGGAACTTCGGGAGCTGCGGGTTTGTCGCAGTAACCCATGATTTGGATTTCGTTAAATGCGATGTATGCGGTACCGGTAGCCATAACAGCTTCAACTATTACGTAAGTACCTGCAAGATATTCGCCGGAAACGGTGTAAGCTCTTACATAGCCGGTATCGGTAGTGGTAGCTTCACCGAGGAGAGTAGCAGTGCTGATATCTTCGCTGTCACCAACGTAAACATTGATGGTTTGAGGATGCTGTCTGTTACCCTGGGTTGTTCTTTGGTTCATGTAAACGGTAACTTCGTTAACCAAAGCGGTGCTTTCAAACTTGTTGTAAACGTAAATAGTACCTGCGGAGAAGCCGGCGTTGTAAGCAACTTCTACGTTGATACCGGTTACGGTATTGGTAGCTTCGGTAGCGATAGTGCCATCGTTAAGCTTACCGTCGTGGTATTCGTTCCAAGATTCTTCACCGTAGTTGCCTGTACCGTTGGAGTTACCTGTACCCTTATAATCACCGTAGCCGGCAATGTTTTCGGGTTCAGCTTCGGTCATAATTTCAACTTCGGAAATAGTAATTCTCCACTTTTCGGAAGTGGTAAATCTAATAAGAACATAAGAACCTGTTGCCTCTGCTGCTACAGAGTAAAGTCTTACTGCACCTTCGGGATCGGTGGTGGTAGCTTCACCAAGGTAGGTAGCGGTTGCATAGTCTTCGCTGTCACCAACGTAAACTTCGATCTTTGCGGGATAGCCGGTATTAGCGTTGGTAGTTCTGTTGTTCATATAGATGTTAACGAGCTTAACATCGGTAACTTCTGCAAGCTTGAATACAACGTTGATTTCACCGGGAGCGGTGTCGTTGCGGTAAACTTCTACGTTTTGACCTTTAGTTGCATCAGAGTCGCCTTCGGGAATGTTGTCGTCGTTAAGTTTGCCTGCGTGATAGGTTTCCCAATCGATACCGGGGGTTTCACAGTAGTTGCCGGTGGTGCCGTTATCGGTACCGTCGCCCTTGTACTGTGCATCGCCTGCTACGTCAACGAGAGGAATATCAACAGCGGGAGCTTGAGCTTCTGCTTCGAACGCAGCGTTGATTACGATGGTGCCTGCGGGAGTATTCCACATATCAGCAGCATCATAAGTGTTAACGATAACTTGGATCTCGTCGCCTGCTGCAACTTCTACGGTTGCTACGGGAACAACAGGATCGCTGTCACTCCATTGAGTGTCACCGTATGTACCGGCAGTAATGTTATTGATTGTGTAGGACCACTGACCTGCGGGCATGGTAATGGTAAGCGTACCAGCCTCGTCTGCTGTCCAGGTATAGAAGTAGCCCTGTGCGTTTGCTTCGATGTCTGCGCTGTTGTCGCCCATTACGAGCTCTGCAGGGTTGCCCATAGAGCCGAGAGGAACAACAAACTTAATGTCAACAACAACATCTTCTGCTGTGTTGTTTTCATAGGTGTAGTTTGCAAACATACCTGCAACGGTCGTAGTTGTGCCTTCGCCGTTTGCAGTAACTTCCATTGTCATACCGTTCTTGTAGTATACGGTATAGTAAATGGTAGTGTTAGCGGGTGCGATAAGTTGAGTGTCGCCGTATACGCTGTAGGGCCATTCAGCACTACCTTCTACGGGGCCTACATCTTCAGAACTACTGTCTTCAGAAACGTCTTCGGATATGTCTTCGGATATGTCTTCAGAAACGTCTTCGGAAACGTCTTCAGAATCTGCTTCGAAAGCAGCGTTGATAACGAGAACGCCTGCGGGAGTGCTCCACATATTAGCGGGATCATAGTTGTTAACCATGATTTGGATTTCGTCGCCTGCTGCAACTTCTACGGTTGCTACAGGAACAACGGG
>JAZUQW010000305.1:0-5297 GCA_045605905.1 Eubacteriales bacterium | reverse complement strand
GAAGGTGTTGAACATATCTCTTTCACTAATTCCGCCGGTTTTGGCAATCAGATCAAAAATAGGCAACACTCTCACAGACGCCTTATCAATCTTGGCGCAAAGGCCATCAGGTATACTACGCGGGATATTTTCATAAAAACCGCCGCCCGTGATATGAGAAACGCCTTTCACATTAACTGCATCTAAAAGTGCAAGAACAGGCTTTACGTATATTTTTGTAGGAGTAAGGAGTGTCTCACCTATGGAGGCGGATAATTCAGCAACAGGGGTTTTTATATCTTTATTCTCAACATCAAAAACTTTTCGAACTAAAGAAAAGCCATTGGAGTGTACACCGCTTGAAGGTAACGCTATTATAATATCACCAGCAGACATTTTTTTGTTGTCTATAATTTTAGATTTGTCTACCACGCCGGTACAGTACCCTGCAAGGTCATATTCATCAACAGGATAAAACCCGGGCATTTCAGCAGCTTCGCCACCGATAAGAGCTGCACCTGACTGAACGCAACCTTCACACACACCTTTTACGATATCAGCTATACGTTCGGGAATATTCTTCCCGCATGCGATATAATCCAAGAAGAATAAAGGTTTTGCACCGCTACATATAATATCATTAACACACATAGCAACGCAATCGATACCGACGGTGTCGTGTTTGTCCATTATAAAAGCAATCTTCAATTTTGTGCCAACACCATCTGTGCCACTAACAAGAACAGGCTTTGTTATACCTTCCAAATCAAGCTCAAACAAACCACCAAATCCGCCAACGTCAGAACAAACGCCTTTAGTAATTGTCTTTGCGATATGTTGTTTCATCAATTCAACTGCTTTATAACCTGCCGTTATATCAACGCCGGCAGCTGCATAACTATCAGATTTAGATTGTAAATTCATATTCCTATTCCTTTCCGTTCCAACAATAAGTGCAAAGCCTTGACTCATCAATACCAATAGCCTCACACACACCCTTAAGTGACTGAAAATCCAACGAAGCAAAATTAAACTTTTTAGCTATAACCTCTCTAAGCTTCTTACCCCTTTCGGTGGAAGAATCGCTGTATTCATCCAAATATTTAGCACCTTCTTCTCCTTCTAACTCATACACAACTTTACGAGCTATCAAGGCCATATCATCATTCGAGCGAGAAAAGTTTGAAAACTTGCATCCATACATAATAGGCGGACACGCAGAACGCATATGAACGGTTTTTGCACCGTTGTCATATAAAAAGTCTACGGTCTCCTTAAGCTGCGTACCCCTTACAATAGAGTCGTCAACAAACAACAAATTTTTACCGACAATAAGGTCGTGTATCGGTATTTGTTTCATCTTAGCAACTTTATCCCTATCCTTTTGATTTGCAGGCATAAAGCTTCTTGGCCAAGTAGGGGTGTATTTGATAAAAGGTCTTGCAAATGGTATTCGGCTCATATTTGCATAGCCGATTGCATGCGGAGTGCCCGAATCGGGAACGCCGCCAACATAATCAATATCTTTATCTTTCCCTTCGGCAATATCTTGTTTAGCCATTATTTCACCGTTACGGTAACGCATAAGCTCAACGTTAACACCTTCATAACTGGATGTAGGGTAACCATAATAAGACCACAAAAAAGCACATATGCGCAAATCCTTGCCGGGAGGAGATAACTGTTTAACCCCATCAACATTAATTTCTACGATCTCTCCGGGACCTAATTCACGCTCGCTTTCATATCCGAGCTTTTGATACGCGAAAGACTCAAACGATACACAATAACCGCTTTCGCCTTTTCCTAAAAGCACCGGTATCCGTCCATATTTGTCACGCGCCGCAATAATAGATCCGTCGTCTTTAAGGATCAATATAGAGGCTGTTCCATCTATAACCTTTTGTGCAAACTTAATTCCCTCAACAAAATTACTTTTTTGATTTATAAGAGCAGCAACAAGCTCAACAGAGTTGATCCTACCACCGGTCATTGCACCAAAGTGCCCGCCACTAAATGCAAGATATTGGTTTATTAACGCAGCCGAATTATTAATAAGACCTACTATGCTGATCGCATAAGTACCGATATTAGAGCGGATAAGCAAAGGTTGCGGATCGCTATCACTAATGCATCCGATTGCAGATCTCCCTTTCATTTCTTCGAAGACATCCTCAAACTTTGTACGAAATGGAGAGTTTTGTATATTATGAATTTCTCTTTGTAAGCCTATTTCATCATCAAAGGCTGCCATACCGGCACGCTTGGTACCCAAATGTGAATGGTAGTCAGTACCAAAAAACACGTCGGTAATTGCATCGTGTCTACTAACAGCGCCAAAAAAACCGCCCATATTTTACCTCCAATATTACAACCTACTTATTAAACTCGTCGGATATTGCCTTGTCTTTTACAAGAACAGCCTCCGAATCCGCCTTGCGTTTAGCCATAAGCTTTTCAAATAAAGCTTCATCGCAGGTTGCAAGGATTTGAGCTGCGAGCAGTGCCGCATTAGCGCCACCGTTTACGGCTACGGTAGCAACAGGAATGCCTGTGGGCATTTGAACGGTGGATAATAGCGCATCCATTCCATCAAAGCATGAAGATTTACAGGGAATACCAATAACCGGTAATACCGTATTGGCGGCAATTGCACCTGCCAAATGTGCCGCCATACCTGCAGCTGCAATAAGAACGCCAAAGCCATTCTTATGCGCGTTAGTAGCAAAGTCTTTAGCTTGTTCAGGTGTTCTGTGTGCAGAATATATATGAACCTCATAAGGAACACATAATATATCGAGCATGTCAGTAGCTTTTTTTATAATCGGCAAATCACTATCGCTACCCATGATAATACCAACTTTTTTCATTATTATACCTCCTAAAAGTAAAAAGGGCGCACCTACCCTGCTAAAGAGTAAATGTGCCCAGACGGTCGGCAATAGAGGCAAGCCTCTTACATCGCTTCTGCTTCCAAGTGGTGCTCCACTAATCCGTCAGTCACAGAAACGCTTATTCATGGTAATGATTTTAACATATAATGGCTCACCTTGTCAAGACACTGTTTGCGCTTCAGCGGGCTTTAGTTTCACAATAAATGCATCGATATGTGCCCTTATCTTCGTCAGTTAGAACAAATTTGTGCTGCAGCTCTTGTTCAGTCGCTGTTATACATCTCGGATTATCGCAATACAAATCCTTTCGATGCGGCAACTCGCTTTCCCTGCTTGAATTTTTAGCCTCGTCCAACAATTTCATAATCAAAGCCATGCGCATATATTTGCCGTTAAGCGCCTGTTCGAAATATTTGGCACGGTGATCATCGTCAACCGCTACGCTTATCTCATTAACTCTTGGCAGAGGGTGAAGTATACACATATCTGCTTTTGCATCAACCAACTTGTCCGGAGTAAGAATGAAGCTGTTTTTTAGGCATTCATATTCATCATCGTTAGCGAAACGTTCTCTCTGCAACCTTGTCATAAATAGAACATCTAATTCAGGCATTGCCTCTTCGAGAGAAGAAACCTGTTTGTATGGCATAGAGTTCTTTTCCAATACATCTTTTCTGATATATCCAGGCAGCGTCAACTTTTCAGGGGCAATCAAGACCGTCTTGATTCCACTATATCTCGAAAGCGCTGAAATCAAAGAATGTACGGTTCTGCCATATTTCAAATCTCCGCAATACCCTATAGTGATATCAGAAAGCCTGCCTTTACAACGATAAATAGTAAGCAAATCAGCAAGAGTTTGCGTAGGGTGATTGTGACCACCGTCGCCGGCATTTATCACGGGAACGGTAGCATTTCTCGAAGCAACATAAGGTGCGCCTTCTTTGTAATGACGCATCACCAATATATCCGCATAGCAACTCAAAACCTTCGCTGTATCCGCAACGCTTTCGCCTTTTGCCGCAGACGAACTGTTCGGCTCCGAAAAACCAATTACGTTACCTCCCAACTCATACATTGCAGCCTCAAAGCTCAATCTTGTCCTTGTAGAGGGTTCAAAAAACAACGTTGCCAGCTTTTTCCCTCTGCATACATCAGAGTATTTCGCAGGGTTGGCGATGATATCTTTTGCAGTTAACATTAAGTCGTCAAGCTCCTGCACGGAAAAATCATTAATCCCTATTAAACTTCTCATAGCGATTTACACTTTCTTTGAGTTATTGACTTATCCAACTTTCATCAGATGGATTGTTTCTAAACGCAATAAGGCGGCCTACATCTTCAGCTTTTATATAACCTTCCTCGGCTGCAACTTCTACTATCGTATCAAAATCTGTTAAAGATATATTTTTTACATTTGCTTCAGCCATTCTGTCAAGGCCTTTTTTCATACCATAGGTAAAGATACTAACTATACCCAAAACTTCAACCTCTGCCGCTCTTAAGGCGTTAACTACCTCTATAACGCTGCCACCTGTGGAAATCAAATCTTCAACAACAACAACCTTTTGCCCTTTTTCAAGCTTACCTTCAATTTGATTCCCTCTGCCGTGATCTTTTGCACCGGAACGTACATAACCCATGGGCATACCGAGAATATGACCTGTTATGGCTGCATGAGCAATACCTGCCGTAGAAGTGCCCATAAGTACTTCGGCTTCCGGATAATTTACTTTTATAAGTTCGGCAAGACCGTTCTCAACATCAGTCCTAACAGCAGGCGCCGTTAGAGTTAATCTGTTGTCGCAATAGATAGGACTTTTAATTCCGCTTGCCCAAACAAAGGGCTTATCGGGGCTAAGAAACACAGCTTCAATAGATAATAAATCCTTAGCAATCAACTTTTTCATTACAAATCTCCTTAATCAACAAAATCTGCAAGACATCTCTCATAAGCAGCCACCGGATCATCTGCCGCAGTGATGGGTCTGCCAACAACGATATAATCAGAACCTTCTATTTTTGCTTGTGCGGGAGTCATAACGCGCTTTTGATCCCCAACACTGTTGTCTGCAAAACGCACACCGGGGGTAACGGTCAAAAACTCTTCTCCGCAGGTATTGTGGACTTTTTTTGCTTCCAAAGGCGAGCAAACAACGCCGTCAAGTCCTGCATTCTTGGCAGTAACAGCATAGTGCATAACCACTTTATCGATAGGCTCTTTAATAAGCAAATCTCTTTCAAGGCTTGCTTGGTCGGTAGAAGTAAGCTGTGTAACCGCTATAAGTATAGGCCTTGTACCGTCTTCTCTTGTTAATCCCTCGATAGCTGCTTCCATCATTGCCTTTGTACCCGCTGCATGAAGGTTACACATATCAACATCCAAGTGTGAAAGGACTGACATAGATTTTTTTACTGTATTGG
>JAZUQW010000304.1:0-7722 GCA_045605905.1 Eubacteriales bacterium | reverse complement strand
CGTTTCTACCATATTTAAAAATTGACATTTCTTGTTCCGTCAAATGCGGTAGCAACTTTTCAACAACTGCGCTTTGGCTGACAGCGGTAACATACTTTTTAGCCTCTACATTCAAATCACTAACTTTTCTGTCACCGTCGCCAATTATTTTGCGGCGCGCTAAAAGTTCAATCACTGCGTCGCCCATATACGCCTGTATAAGAGCGTTACATTTACTGAAATCTATACTCTTTTCCATTTTGGACCTTGAGGGGTGTCTTCAATTACTATGCCGCGCTCTGCCAAAAGGGAGCGTATTTCGTCGGCACGAGCGTAATTCCTTTCTTTTTTTGCCAATGTGCGTTCAGCTACCAAGGCTTCTATCTCTGCCTCGTCCCCTTTGGCAACGTTTTGAACTTCTAAACCGAAAAGGACAAGCAAACTATGATACTTTTCAAAAGCCTTTTCGAGAAAAGCTTTGCTAATGTTTGCCCCCACAAGCGTGGTGTTGATTAGTTTTGCAATTTCAAAAACGCAACTTATTGCATCGGCTGTATTAAAATCGTCATCCATTGCAGCATTCATTTCTTCTACCTTCCCATCGATAGAAGCAAGTATGCCCTTTTCGTTATCTGTAAGAGTACCGTCAACTGCGTTTTTGAGACGGAAGCTTAAATTCTCTTCGCAGTTTTGCAACCTTTCAAGGGAACCTTTAGCTTGTTCTAAAATATCAGCAGAATAGTTAACCGGACTGCGATAATGCGGGGATAACAAGAAATAACGTATGACTTGATAATCATACTTTTCCGCAACATCGCGCACCGTAAAGAAGTTGCCAAGAGACTTTGACATTTTCTTATTATCAACATTAATATAGCCGTTGTGCATCCAAATCTTTGCAAGGCATTTGCCCGTGGCGCATTCGGTTTGTGCAACCTCGTTTTCGTGATGAGGGAACGCTAAATCTTGCCCACCGCCATGAATATCGATCTCGGTGCCCAAAAACTTATATACCATAGCAGAACATTCGATATGCCATCCCGGCCTTCCAAGCCCCCAAGGAGACTCCCACGCTATCTCGCTGTCTTCCTTTTGCGCTTTCCAAAGAGCGAAATCGTAGCTATTTTTCTTATCTTCGTTCACTTCAATACGCGCGCCGGCTTCTTGTTGTTCCGTGTCTCTGTGAGAAAGTTTGCCATATTCCTTGAAGCTTTCTGTGTCAAAATACACGTCGCCGCCAATAACATACGCATGACCGTTTTCTATAAGTTTTTCAACCATTGCTATAATTTCACCAACGGTTTCTGTTGCTCGCGGATGAACCGTAGCAGGTTTTATCCCCAACCCTTGTGCATCCTTGAAATATTCAGTTATGTATTTTTCCGCAATTTCGGGCACTGTACTGTTTTCTTCAGCTGCACGTTTTATAAGCTTATCGTCTACATCGGTAAAATTTTGAACAAATACTACTTTATAGCCTCTATATTCTAAATAGCGGCGCAACATATCAAACACAACAAACACTCTTGCGTTGCCGATATGGAAATAGTTATAAACCGTAGGACCGCACACATACATACGCACGGTATTATCCTTAACAACAAGCTCATCTTTTTGTCTTGTTAATGTATTATATAATTTCATACTATATTAAATCTTCTCCTAACAAAAATTATTCTGCATTTAAAAAGTCAATGTGTTTCTTATACATCATAATACAATATAAGCCCGAATACACGCTTAAGGTTACCGCCAACACTGTAACAACAAGGCTTAAAAGTCTAAAGTCGTAGAAAAGTTCATGGTCCTTCAAAACAGGCTCTAATACCACAATGATTATCCACATCATTTGAGCGGCATTGCTAAACTTAAATAGCATCGACTTAAAAGTGTCTCCTCCTTTGAAAAGACCTTTTACATCAAGTTCAGAGTTCGTAAGACCGATACCTATAACAGCAAGTTCTCTTAACATTACAGCCGCAGCAGCCCAAAAGAAGAAGTGCCTATAAAAGCCGTCAGGCAAAATATATCGTGAAAAGCAAATAGAGAGTAACGCCCCGAATATTACAAGCTTGTCTGCGACCATATCAAGAAAACGCCAATAACCGGTATCGTCGTTTCTTCTGTTCATAAGCTTCTTATCGATGTAATAAGTAACAACTGCAAGTATAAAAAACGACGACGCAATTATTCTCGGCCAAGTGAATTTAAAATCTTTGCCTAACCCAAAGTCATACACCATAAATATCATAAACAAAGGTATAAGCAATAATCTTACAAGTGTGAATTTTGCCGGCTTTTCTATTTTCATCATTATTCCTCCCGGTTATTTTTTGAGAGCGCGTCCGCAAAGGTCATAATCTATAACCTCTGTTATCTCTACGTCAACTATTTCGCCATCTTTTAATCTGCGCGGCGCGGAAAAATAAACTTTGCCGTCTATATCAGGCGCATCCGACTGGGGTCTTCCGTAATAAATTTCCGCTGCTCTGTCATAACCCTCGCACAAAACCTCAAGCGTTTTTCCGACAGCAGCCTCGTTCAGTTCTTTATGTATGCGACGTTGTTCTTTCATCAGTATGTCATATCGTCTACGCTTGAGCTTTTCGGGGATCTGATCCGGCAGATCGTACGCAGGGGTATTTTCCTCTCTGGAATATTCAAAAACACCTAATCTTTCAAACTTTATCTCTTTTATAAAGGATTTAAGTTTTTCAAAATCTTCCTCTGTTTCACCGGGAAAACCTGTTATAAAAGTAGTGCGAATCGTTATACCGGGAACCCTCTCCCTCAATTTTGATATCATAGCTCTTATACTTTCCTCTGTGTCTCTGCGATTCATCCGCTTTAATACAGAATCAGAGATATGTTGCAAAGGCAAATCTATATACTTTGCAACCTTTGGATTAGTAGCTATTTCATCAATAACGCTGTCCGTAAGTCGGTCTGCGTAGCAATACATAAGGCGTATCCACTTAATGCCTTCTATTTCGGACAGAGCTTGCAATAAACTATCCAAACAATAAGTACCGTATATGTCCTCGCCATAACGCGTTGTATCTTGAGCTACCAAGCAGAGCTCTTTTACGCCGAGGGCTGCCAAATCCTTTGCTTCCGCAACTATGTCATCTATGCTCCTACTTCTAAATCTGCCTCTGATATCCGGAATGACACAATAAGTGCAACGGTTGTCGCAACCTTCAGCTATTTTAAGATACGCAAAATATTCAGGTGTTGTTATCACGCGTTCGCTATAGAAAGGTGTTTCATTAACATCGTCAAAGCAAGTATAACGCTCTCCTTTATAAGCGGCACGCACTGCTTCGGCTATATGAGATATTGAACCTGTACCTATAACACAGTCTACTTCGGGCATTCGCTCAAGAACTTCCTCCCTATAGCGCTGTGCCAAACACCCTGTTACAACAATTCCCTTCAATGTATGGTTCTCTTTTAACCAAGCAACATCAAGAATGTTATCAATAGCTTCCTGTTTAGCACTTTCGATAAAAGCACAGGTGTTTATTATTATAACATCCGCATCCACATCCTCGGGAACAATCTCAAATCCACTGTCCGCCAACATATAAAGCATGTTCTCTGTATCAAGCAAATTTTTGGGGCATCCCAAAGAAACAAAGCCTACTTTTATAGCCATATATACATCTACTCCTCTTTAAAAGCGCAAATCGCGTTGTTAATTTCATCGTAACTGTACCCGCGTGATGCCAGATACGCAGTTGCCTTTGCGCGGGCTTGCCTGTCTTCCGAATTTAGGCAGGGGAATTTTTTGCGCAAAATCTCTGTCACCTGTTCTTCTTGAGTTTCTTCCAATTCCGCCAAAGCGTTTTCTATGCAATCCCTGTCGAACCCTTTTGCGTACAATTCTTTCTTTATGCGCAAAACGCCAAAGCCTTTGTACTTTTGCAAAGCAACGGCCTGTTCGGCACAAAGGTTATAATCATCCAAATACCCCTTGTTTTCGAGCAAAGAAATAACTGTTTCGACAATAACATCCGAAAAACTCGCGCGCTTGAGTTTCTGACCAAGCGCACGTTTGGAGTATCCTTTGTAAGACAAATACACAAACGCTTTTTTTATACAACGCAGCTTTTCCTCTGCTGTTGACAAAAAAGACAAGGATTCTTCATCAACGGGACTATCAGCAGTAATACCGCAGGCTTCAAGATCTGCAATTGTAATTCTATACTCCTGCGATAATGCTTTTACTATTGCCTCACCCACGCCGGGAAAGACTTCCACAGAAAATAGGTCTATCACTGTTCTTCACCGAAGAAATCATCATCTTCCATTGTGTCAAGCGCCTCATCGCCACCAGCGCATTTTTCTCTAATCTTGGCCTCAATTTCGTCGGCAAGCGCTTTGTTCTCTGTAATCAGATCTCTAACCTTATCCTTGCCTTGGCCCAACCTTTCACCGTTATACGACAACCAAGAACCGCTTTTATCGATGACACCAAGTTTTATGCCCAGCTCTATTATCTCGCTTTCTTTAGAGATGCCCTGACCATAAAGTATATCGAATTCATCAGTCTTAAAAGGGGGGGCTACCTTATTCTTTACAACCTTACATTTTGTATGATTGCCTATGATTTCACTGCCGGATTTAAGTTGTTCTGCCCTACGGATATCTATGCGCACAGAAGCGTAAAACTTAAGCGCAGTACCACCGGTTGTGGTTTCGGGATTTCCATAAAATACGCCGATTTTTTGTCGCAATTGATTTATAAATATAACAATGCAGTTTGATTTTGCAACCGCACCCGAAAGCTTACGAAGGGCCTGAGACATAAGGCGTGCTTGCACGCCCACATTCGCCGCGCCCATCTCATTGTCGATCTCGCTCTTTGGAACGAGAGCCGCCACAGAGTCTATTACAACAATCTCAACCGCGCCGGAACGTATAAGCATTTCTGCAATTTCCAAGGCCTGCTCACCATCGTCAGGTTGGGAAACGATCAAATCGTCAATATTTACACCAAGAGCTTTGGCGTAAACAGGATCAAGAGCGTGTTCTGCATCTATGAAAGCGGCCTCCCCGCCCTGTTTTTGAACCTCTGCTACAGAGTGAAGCGCTACTGTTGTTTTACCCGATGATTCGGGCCCATATATTTCGATTATTCTACCTTTAGGCAAACCGCCGATACCGAGCGCCAAGTCCAACGATAAAGAGCCTGTCGAAACACTCGAAACCTCCATCCTTGCGTTTTCACCCAAGCGCATTACAGAACCCTTGCCGTATTTCTTTTCAACCTGCGCCAAAGCAACCTGCAGTGCCTCTTTCTTTTTGTCAATAATCTTTTCAGCCATATCATCATACTACGCCGACAAGGGCGCCTCCTCCTTAAAGCAGATATTGAACTAATGTTCGGTTATATATTAGCACATTCAAGGTTTCTTGTCAATGAAAAAACAGTATTTTCATTAATCGTTTATATCAATATTGACTTTTTCACCCAAAGGGGACAAAAAAAATATAGTGTTTTGTTCATTTCACCTATATACTTTTGCAGAATTTTAAGGTAAAATGTAGAAGCAATATCTTTTGCAGACTAATTACGCTAAAAAGGGGTACAAAAAAATGGCTGAAAGTGTTAATCACGGCAAATTAGGCATTATTGTAATGAACAATTGCGAAAAGCTTGGCAAAATGATTGAAAAACATATACTTGCCATGCGCGGCGAAGCGGACACAGATAAGACCTATATTATTCCCGTTGATGAAATAAGATTTTCTAACGGCGAAGGTAAAACAAAGCTTCCCGACTCTGTGAGAGGCAGAGATTTGTACATAATATCCGACGTTGGTAATTACAGTTGCACTTACAAGATGTTTGGTTATGAAAACCGCATGGGGCCCGATGAGCATTTCCAAGACATTAAGCGTGTTTTAAGCGCAATCGGCGGCAAGGCAAACCGTGTTACTGTTATTATGCCTTTGCTTTATGCATCCCGCCAGCACAAGAGAAAGGGTCGCGAATCCATGGACTGTGCCATGGCGTTAAAAGAGCTTGAAAACATGGGTGTTAATACCATTATAACCTTCGATGCTCACGATCCCACAATCCACAACGCAATACCATTTACCTCCTTTGAAAATTGTATGGCTACATATTCTACGCTTAAGCGTTTTATCACTAACGAAGGATTATTTACGAAAGACAATCTTACCGTAATCAGCCCCGACACCGGTGCCATGGAACGCGCTATTTTCTATGCTAACGTAATCGGCGTTGATGTTGGTATGTTTTACAAGCGCCGTGACCATTCCAGAATAGTAAACGGCAAAAACCCCATAGTGGAACACAAATATATAGGTAGTTCTCTTAAGGGTAAAAGTGTTCTTATCGTTGATGACATGATAGCTTCCGGCGAATCCGTAATAGACATAATCAAAAAAATAGCTCACTACAAAATCGATCGTACATACGTTGCAGCAACATTTGCCTTTTTCACCGAAGGCGTTGCAAAGTTCGACAAATTATATAAAGAAGGCAAGCTCACTAAAATTTATTCCACAAACCTCTCGTATATTCCCGACGAGATTAAGAGCAGACCTTGGTTTGAAGAAGTTGACCTTTCCAAATTCATTGGTAAAATCATAAACACTTTAAGTCATGACGCAAGTATTTCCCCTCTGCTTGATGCAAAACATAAGATACGCAAATTGCTTGACGAAAAGGCTGCAAAGTCTGTACAGTAAATTTAATGCCGTTACCTAAAAGTAACGGCATTGTTTTTATAAAATGTGTATGGAATTTTTTGATTTAATAAGCGTTTTTTGTTCAAAGGCGAGAAAACAACCTAATGTGCAAAAAAACTCTTGACAAATTCCATAATATTTGATAACATTGGCAATAAGTAAGAAAACATTAATCTGTTTTCTCCTTGCTCTGCCGCAGATTATGGCAGGGCCACAGACCAAAAGGAGGTGTATTTTGATGGAAAAGAAAGCAATGTACGAATGCCTGTTTATTGTTGACAGCACTCTCGGCGAAGAGGGCATCAACGCCATTGTGAGCAAGTTTACCGGTCTTATTGAGGCTAACGCTACTGCTGATTCTATGGACGTCAATGAGTGGGGCAACAGAAGACTTGCCTACCCCATTAACGATTTAGTAGAAGGCTATTACGTACTTGTTAAGTTTGAGTCCGCTCCCGATTTCCCCAAGGAGCTTGACAGAATCTTTAACATTACCGACGGTTTGCTTCGTTCTCTCATCACAAGAGTAGAAGCGTAAGGTTTTGCGTTCGTGAACGCAGGAGGAGCTTATGGCAAGTTTTAACAAAATTATACTTGTAGGCAACCTCGTTGCCGACCCTGAACTTAAACAGACTCAAAGCGGCGTGGCCGTTTCTACCTTTAGAATCGCTGTTTCAAGACGTTTCACCCGTGCCGGTGAACAGCCACAGACCGACTTTTTTGATATAGTTGCGTGGCGTCAAACAGCGGAGTTTGTAACTCGTTTTTTCACTAAAGGCAGACCTATTCTTGTTTGCGGCTCTCTTCAGACACGTTCTTGGACCGATGCAAACGGCAACAAAACCTATGGCGCATTTAACCCCAATCGTGAGTATTTCAGTTATAACGGATACGGTAATTTGGTATCCAGCGATTACAAGGACTACTCCGGCTACCTCGACCACTACTGCATAGAGCGAATGAGTGAATACCGCTCCCATATCGACAGTATCGGTGATAACGAAGAATTGTGCGCACTTT
>JAZUQW010000303.1:0-6011 GCA_045605905.1 Eubacteriales bacterium | reverse complement strand
CTTCAGATCATACTTCTCACCCTTGCCGCCTTCAAAAGCCACATCGTCTACAAAGCCTTCAAAGTCGATGATAGCCTCGTCGCCGTTTTCAGCAACGCCTTCGGTAAGAGTACTTACCCTTGCAAGACGCTTTCTTGCGGCGTCGATATCTGCATCTATTTCGCTGTCTTCAACGGTAACTGCTTCTTTTTCGGCAGTAAGACCCTTGTACTTGTTAACTTTAACTTCGGGTTTAACATAAACCTTTGCTTTAAGAATAACGCCGTTTTCGTCGATAGATTCAAGCTCAACTTCGGGTCTGGATACAACTTCAAGCCCTGCTTCCTTAACAGCAGCTTCATACACTTCGGGGAAAAGAGCATCCAGCGCATCTGCATGGAAGAAGGACTGACCATACATTTTTTCGATAATGTGCTTGGGAGCTTTGCCTCTTCTAAAACCGGGAACGGTTATTTTGGAAGACTGCTTGCGATAAACCTTCATAACTTCAGCATCAAAGGTTTCTTTGTCGATGGACAAAGTTAACTCGCGAACATTCTTTTCAACTTCCTTTACTTCTTTCAAACTCATTTTAAAAACCTCCGAATAAAATATAATTAAATCCTAATATTACTATTTTATACATTTTAATCAAATTGTCAACCGCAAATTTTACTTTGTGAAAATTTAGGGTTAATTTCAGCAAAAAAATAATAATATAGTATTGAAAAAGCCGTTATATTTGGGTATAATATATATCAGTGTATGTTTTAAAGAGGTGATATCGTGGCGAAAAAATCTGCAGATTATGAAATGCAGGAGTTTTTTATAAAACCCCAAATGGAAGAATCCGCACAAGAGGCTTCTCCAATCGAACAGGAAACTGTCGTTCCCGTTTCTGAAGAGGCGACGATTGAAGAAGTAGTAGATTATGGTCCTGCCGCGTTTGAAGAATCGTTGCAACGTTATTCATCTGCAAATGTTCCAAGAGGTAAAAAGAGAAAAAAACGTAAGCTTGGAACAAACGGGTTGATACGTTTGCTTGCGCTGTGCTTGTGCATTGGGGTTTTTGCATTCTCTCTCGTAAATATACTTTCAAGATCAAATGACCTTGCTGAGGCGGCACGGGTTGATGAATTGACCTCCATTGAACATAAAAAGTCAACGGGTGTACAGGTTATGGGTAGCACACGTTGCCCACCTCAAATGCAGGACTTGCTTTCTTTCTTGGGTAGCGGCGGCCTTCAAATGTTTGAGTCGTTGGATACAGATACGCAAATATATTACGAGACTCTGCGCGAAATGGTTTTTGACACAAAGAAGGTTAATCCCGACTGTTGGGGTTATATCGTAATGTCTAATTCTCAAATTGCTGATGTAATAATGAAGGGTGATACCGATTATGAATATCTTTATCGCCTTTGGAATAGAGAGGCTAATAGGGCAGGCTCTATTTTTGCGGCAGCAGCGTTAAAGGATGATTATGAGGCAAACAGAAACGTAGTTGTCTATGGTCACTGTATGACAGACGGCACTAAATTCAGAGGTATAAAGCTGTTTTTTGACAGCGACAACAGATATAGCTTGGCTCAGGATTTGGAAATTACGGTAGTTACCGAAGATGCTGTATATGTCTATGAGTATTTTTCGGGTTACCGTGCCGAAGGTGATAGATTTGCTACTTGCTATTCTACTGCTACAAATTCTAAAAAGTTCTATAACTTCTTAATGGAAAGACGTGGCCTAAATACAATAAGTAAAGATGTTACTTATGATGAAAACTCTAAAATTATCACTCTTATTACCTGCACTAACCTGTCGTCAAAGCCCGGTGAGCGTTATGTTCTTCACGGTATATTGAAAAACACATATTATTTTTAAATGACAACACAAAAAATCTCGGATTTATAAATCCGAGATTTTTTTGTGGTTGCAATTTTCGTTATTTGTTGTTTTCTATGTAGTTTACAACGTCTTTAACAGTGAGCAAATGGGGCAATTCTTCCTCGTCAAACTCAATGTCAAATGTATCCTCACACAAAACTACAAGCACTCCCAACTCTAAAGAGTTGAAACCAAGGTCATTAACAAAAGAAGACTCAAGCGTTATATCATCGGGATTTATGCTCATTTCTTCTGCCAAAAGGTTTTTAAATTGCTCAAACATAACAAGTTAACGGCACAACGTGCGCCATATCTCCTTTACTGAAAATGATATTCTATTAAAGCACAAAGCGCTTAATCTTTTTTGTAGAAGTCTTTTCAAACTCACTGCGTCTGATTTCTACATTTCTAATTTGCTTGAAAGAGGGAAGTTGGCTGTTAACCTTTAGAACGTCTTCTTTGATGCGTTCTTGAATATCGTTTTCGTTACCTAAATCCAATATTTCCTGTTCGGGTAGGATTATTGCGGTAACTACCGCCTCATCAAGGTCGTTCTTTCTGGCAATAACAGCACATTCCTTAACGCTGTCAAGACGCAGCAAGTACTCTTCTATCTCTTCGGGATATACATTTTTGCCGTTGGAAAGTATTATCAAATTCTTTTTTCTGCCGGTAATGTATATGTAGCCATCTTCATCAAGTTTACCAAAGTCGCCGGTAAGAAAATATCCGTCATCGGTAAAGACAGCATTTGTAGCTTCAACGTTGTTATAGTAACCCAACATAACATTGTCGCCTTTAACAGCAATTTCGCCAATCTCGCCAACTTCGACATCTTTGCCGTCATCATCAAGAATCTTAACATCACAACAAGGAATAGCCGGTCCGACAGACCCTGTTTTTGAAAGGGTATACAAGTCAACGGAAACCAAGGGCGAGCATTCCGTAATACCATAGCCTTGGTAAATATTTATACCCATGTTTTGGAAACTTTGCACCAATTCGGGATCAAGCGCTGCGCCGCCGCAAATAATGGTCTTAAGCTTGCCGCCCAGAGAATTGATCACTTCACTAAACAAAGCGCGTCTAAGATCAATCTTAACCTTTCTTAAGCCTTTTGTCAGCTTAATTGCCTTGTTGAAAGTGCCTTGTTTGCCTTTCTTTTTGATTTCTTCGGTTATGCGTTTGTGAATAGTCTGCACGAACAAAGGAACCAAAACAAAGCCCGTGGGTTTAAAACGCTTTAAATTGCGAAGAACATATTTGATGCTGTTGTTGATACAGATTGTAGCACCTAAATGTAAAATAGCCAAATCAATGGTAGTTTCATAGGTGTGGTGCATAGGTAGAACTGACAAGAACACATCATCTTTAGTGAACGGAGTCGAATTAGCAGACTGTGCTGCGGTAACGAGCAAGTTCTTGTGAGAAAGCATAACGCCCTTACTTGTCCCCGTAGTGCCGCTTGTAAACAGAAGGGTCGCCATGGTGTCGGGATCGTATGCAAGGTTGTATATACCCATATATCCTACGCTTTGGAGGTATTGCCCATAGGCGGTCAATTCATAGAAGTTTATTTCTTTGCGAGCTGAAAATTCTTCATAACTGCCTTCGTATGGAACGTAGTTGCCATACTCAATATCGAATATGTAATCAAGCCCTACATCTTCAAGCAAATCGCCAAGCTTTGCCTTACAGTCGGGGGATACAAAAAGTGCCGAACAGCCTGCTACCTTCAGAAATCCAATGATTTGTTCCGGCATAAGTTCTTTGTCCATAGGAACGATCACGGCTTTAGAACACAGTGTTGCCAAATACGCTTGCAACCATTCGGGTCTTGATTCTGCAAGCACTGCAATTTTTTTATCCTTTAGGTTTAACGCGTACAAGGCCGTTGCCGCGTTGATTATGTTATCAGAAAACGCTTTATAAGAAAGCTCTTTAACTTCATCTTTATTAACAATATATTTGTAAATGGCCTTTTCACCAAAAGCGGCGCAATTTGTAACTAAAGCGCGCACATCGGAAAAAGCAGATACTTTTTCTTTAGGTAAAAACTTTTTCATTCCTTTGCCTCCTTTTGAATGAGCGAACGTCAAACTATGCAAATATAGTGTATAAGCATACCCCCACAAATTAAAATTACTTAAAATATTATACTCTATAAGCACAAAAAAGTCAATAGGCAAGGAATAAATAAAGCTTTCCAAGACAAAATATGGATGAGGTGACAAAATTATGAACGGCGATTACAAAAAATATGTAGAAGATAGAGCAAAACGCTCCTACTGCCTTGTTAATACGCTAAAAGCTTTTGCAGTTGGGGGATTAATATGCTGTATAGGCAGAGCGTTTACAGACCTTTATGCATATTTAGGTATCGAGCTTAAAGACGCGCAAACCTTAAGTACGGTTACCCTTGTATTTATTGCAGGTGTCCTTACGGGGATAGGGTGGTTTAGCGCAATGGGCAAATTTTCCGGCGCGGGTACACTTGTGCCGATAACAGGTTTTGCAAACGCAATAGCGTCCCCTGCTATTGAGAACAAAACAGAAGGTTACATCTACGGCACCTGTGCAAAAATGTTTGTTATTGCAGGCCCCGTAATCGTTTTCGGAACCTTGGCATCCTCTGTTTACGGTGTAATCTACTATATAGCGGGGAAGGTGATGTAATTGAATTTTATATACTCATTTAACGATGTGTTCGTCAAGGGCTATGCCTCTGTAGTAGGAAAAACCGAAAAAGCCGGCCCCTTGGCATCTTGCTTTGATATGTGCGAAGAGGACGAATACTTTGGCAAAAAAACTTGGGAAGAAGCAGAAAGCGAGATGGTGCACCGTTGCATCAACATTTTGCTTTCCAAGACAAAGCTTTCCCCGGATGCGCTTAATTTGATATGCGGTGGCGACTTGCTGAACCAATGTGTTGCAAGCAGCTTCGGTGTAAAGGAATGTGGCGTGCCTTATATCGGGCTTTACGGAGCCTGTTCCACCTTTGGTGAATCGATGCTTGTCGGCGGCGGTTTGGTTTCGGGCGGTTTTGCATCAAACGCCGTGGGTTTTGCAAGCTCTCACTTCTGCTCTGCGGAAAAACAGTACCGCTTTCCCTTGGAATATGGCGGGCAGCGTACTCCAACAGCACAAAATACCGTAACAGGCTGCGGTGCTGTGCTTTTGGAAAAAGGGCGTGGGGAGGTTATGCTTAAGGATGGTCTTGTGGGCAGAATAGTAGACGCGGGCATAACTGATGTTAACAACATGGGCGCCGCTATGGCAAAGGCGGCAGTAGATACAATACGGCGCTATTTTGCTTTAACGGGAAAATCACCGGATGATTTTGATGTTATCGCTACAGGCGATCTTGGTAGGGAGGGCTATGAGTTGTGCTGTCAGCTTTTGGGTGACGCCTATCCCAAACTAAAGGATAAATATACCGATTGCGGAATGATGATTTTTGATATTGAGGGTCAGGATGTCCATTCGGGCGGCTCCGGGTGCGGGTGCAGTGCTGCAGTTACCACCGGCTATTTTTTGCCAAGACTCGAGCGCGGCGCTATAAACCGCATACTTGTTATTCCCACGGGTGCTCTTATGAACCCAACAACTGTATTTCAAGGACAAAGCATTGCGGGTATCGCCCACGCAGTATGCTTCGAAAGGCGGTCTTAACGTGTTAACAGAGTATATAAAAGTCTTTTTGGTGGGCGGTATTATTTGCGCCATTGCCCAAGTTTTTATTGATAAAACAAAAATGACGGGCGCACGTATTTTGGTCTCGTTTGTAGTGATCGGTGTAGTACTCACGGGGATTGGCGTGTATGAAAAACTTGTAGATTACGCTTCTGCAGGCGCAACCGTGCCTATAGTGGGCTTTGGATATACCTTGGCTACTGCCACAAAGGAGGCGGTGGATAAACAGGGGCTTCTCGGCGCACTAACAGGCGGCTTAACAGGTACCGCTGCAGGGATAACCGCCGCTGTTGTTTTCGCATTTATATGGTCGTTGCTGTTTAAAAGCAAACAAAAATAAAACTGTTGCGCCCCATTTTGTACGGACAGCACAAAAAGCCCCCTATGGTAAATATTGAGTTTTAAGCGACATACTGACTTCGTTTTTCAAGCGGGTCAGTTTTGTTGTCGGGGTC
>JAZUQW010000302.1:0-3931 GCA_045605905.1 Eubacteriales bacterium | reverse complement strand
TACCTGTTGCATGGCAGAACTGAACCTCGGGATATTCTTCAGCAGCAAGCATTACATAAGATTCGTGACCAAAAGAGTTAGCAAATATTATGTCGCAATCATAGTCTTCAACAAGTTCTACAGCTGCGTCATAGCATTCTTCACCTTCGGGAATGTTTGACTTGATGATAACTTGATCGTCATCCAAACCAAGGTTTGCTTTTGCTTCGTTCATCGCATTGATGAAGTTAAGGTCATAGGTAGAGTTTTCGTCATGGAGACAAATAAGACCTATGGTCAAGTCGGAAAGATCTGCACCGTCAAGCGAAGGTGTGCTAATTGCTGAATCGTCTGCATCACCTGCGTCATCAGAAGATGTGTTAGGTTCCGCTTCATTAGCGTCATCAGAACCCTTTTCGTCAACAACATCATCAGTTGCAGCGTTGTTCTTATCAGCGGGAGAAGAGTTTTCTTCTTTGGAAGTTTCGCCACATGCAACAACGGAAACGAGCATAAGCGCTACCAAGAAGAGAGAAAGAAGTTTTTTCATATTTTCCTCCAAAAAATTATTTATGTAATTAAATTACATCAACATTATCGACGGAATACGACATTACCGTCTTCGAATCTTTCAACAATAGCCAACGACTCAACTCTTATCCCCTCGTTTCTTAATGAGTCGCCACCGTGTTGAAAGCCCTTTTCGATAGCAATAGCAGCGCCGACAACATCAGCGCCTGACTGTTTAACGAGTTCTACAAGTCCACGCAATGCAGCGCCATTAGCCAAAAAGTCATCCACCAACAAAACCTTGTCAGCACTGCTTAAAAATTCAGCAGGAACTACTGCTTCGTAATCATTGCCGTGTGTATATGAATGTATCTTAACTTTATGTACAGCCCCCGACACATTGCCAGAACGATGTTTTTTAGCAAAAAGCACAGGAACATTCATAACAGCACCTGCCGCTACAGCAACAGCGATCCCCGAAGCTTCGATCGTCAATATTTTTGTTACGCCGCAATTATTATACAACGCTGCAATTTCTTCGCCCATTTTGAGAAGAAAAGCGGCATCTATCTGCTGATTTAGAAATGAGCCAACGTTTAATATATTCCCTGGCATAACCTTGCCCTCATTAAGTATTTTTTGTTCTAAAGCTTTCAAAGAATAACACCTCTTCCAAAACAAAAATACAACTGCACATTTCTAAACACTATTAATTTACCAACAATACGACATCGTAACACAATAACGAGTTCATTATATACTCATCTCCTCAAAAAATCAAGGGGTTTTCTGTCAAATTTTAAGATACTTTAAAAATTCATGCCAATATTTGCAACTTGCAGCATAAACATTTAGGCATTGCAAAAGAGCAATGCCTAAACTATAGTATAAAAATAATAAAGCTATTTTTTTAAAAAACTGTATATTTGTTTATCTTCTGTTGAAACGGTTATTACACTATTCTTAAACCCATAATTGCCCGACAATATAACATCGCTTTTGTTACCATAGTGCCAAATTTTTATAACAGCGTCATCGTCAATGGCAAATTGAACATAATAGTCAACTTTATCTTTTACATATGTTCCTTCGTTTTTTGGAAAACTTAAAGTCAAATCAAGTTCCTGGCAATAATATTCCCCGTTTTCCGGAACTTCAAAGTTTTCTCCACAAGCTGTCATAAACAACACCGCAATAATTAATAAACTAATAACTCTTTTCATAAAATAAACCCAAGCTACCAAGCTAATTTAAATTTGTATTTACAACCACTTTTTCCAAACCGCAAATACTGCTGACAAAGCAGTTAATATCACAGCGATGGCAACGACTATCCAAAAGCCAAAAGGATTGTTTTCAAACGGGATATGAGTATTAATACCCCACAAAGCAAAAACGATCTGTGGGATTGTTAAAATAATAGTTACTGCCGCCAAAAGCTTCATAACCGAATTCAAGTTGTTTGATATTACTCCGGAATACGCCTCCATTGTGCGAGAAAGAATATCCCGATACACAGCACACATTTCAATAGCCTGCCGATTTTCTACTATAACATCTTCCAATAATTCTGTATCCTCCGGATAATCGCTGATAAACTTCATTCTCAAAAGTTTTTCAAAAACAACTTCATCACCTTTAAGACCGGTAGAAAAATATACAAGACCTTTTTCAATGCGCAATATACGCAACAATTCAGCGTTTCCTGCTTTTTTGTTCAACGCCTTTTCCGCAAATGTCCCTTCTTTTTCTGCCTGTCTTAAATAATGCAAAAACAATGTTGCGTTTTGGTATAGTAGATTCAACACAAACCGTCTATACTTTTTTGTGCTTATACCTTTAACCGCACCATTAACAACGCTTTGTAACAAGGCTGTAGATTTAGAGCTTACGGTTACAATACCTTTTGTTGTGACAAATATAGCAAAAGGCAAAGTTGAATACTCGTTAGTGGTTTCCGATGAAACGTATAAAGGTGTATCCACTATTATTAATGTACAATCTTCTTCAATGTCAATTCGGCTGCGTTCTTCTTCGTCCAATGCTGCGCGCATAAAATGGATCGGTATAGAAAAAACGTCCATCAAATACTTTTGCTCATCTTCTGTGGGTGAGATGGCATTAACCCAGCAGCCCTCCTCATAAACTGAAAAATCTGTCAATATGCCGGCTTTTGATTTTAAAAATCTGATCATAAAAAAATACCTCCGGAAAATGTGTAATAACACAGCTCCTGCAAGGCACAATACAATAATTACGCAAATGCAGGTGATGTGTATAGCATTGTAAAAGCCTTATATAATCGCGGATTGCCACTATCCATAACCTGCACCTCCTTTTAGGTTTATTATACACACAATTATGTTTTGTGTCAACAACAATCACCACAAGAAGTTTAACGACATCTCGAGCCCCGAAAAAAGAGCGCCAACTACAACGATGGCGCTCTTTAAATTTAAATTTATTAATACATACCGCCCATACCGCCGCCTGCAGCCATAGCAGCATTAGCAGCTGCGGCATCTTCTTTCTTATCAGCAACCAAAGTTTCGGTCGTAAGAATCATAGAAGCAACAGATGCAGCGTTTTGCAACGCAGAGCGTGTAACCTTTGTGGGATCAACTATTCCGTTTTCTATCATATCCACATAAGTTTCGTTATACGCGTCAAAACCGTAACCTGTTTTGCCGCTTGTTTTTATCTTTTCTATTACAACAGAGCCTTCAAAGCCTGCGTTTTCTGCAATTTGTCTTACAGGCTCCTCAAGGGCACGCACAACAATCTTAACACCTGTGAGAGTATCGCCTTCAACAGTATCCAAAAGTTTCTCTACGGAAGGTATAGCATTAACGATTGCAACACCGCCACCGGGAACAATCCCCTCTTCAACGGCTGCCTTTGTAGCGTTAAGTGCATCTTCAATGCGAAGCTTCTTTTCTTTCATCTCAACTTCTGTAGCGGCACCAACTTTAATAACAGCAACACCACCCGCAAGCTTTGCGAGACGTTCTTGAAGTTTTTCGCGATCAAAATCAGAAGTTGTTGTTTCGATAGCAACTCTGATTTGTGCAACGCGAGCTTTAATTTCTGCGGGGTCACCTGCACCGCCAACGATAATGGTATTTTCTTTATTAACCTTTACCTGTCTTGCTCTACCGAGCTGCATAATATCTGCATCTTTAAGCTCAAGACCAAGTTCAGAAGAAATAACTTCACCACCTGTAAGAACAGCTATGTCCTTAAGCATATCCTTACGCCTGTCGCCAAAACCGGGAGCCTTAACAGCAACGCAAGTAAATGTGCCTCTGATTTTATTCACAAGAAGAGTGGAAAGCGCTTCGGCTTCAACATCTTCGGCAATGATCAAAAGCTTGCTGCCGGCTTGGACAATTTTCTCAAGCAAAGGTAATATCTCTTGAATATTGCTTATTTTTTTATCTGT